>JBLHXM010000043.1:0-25768 GCA_047630395.1 Dokdonia sp. | reverse complement strand
AAAGAACCGGAACGCTATGCTTTTCCTTTAGAAATGTCATTTCTCGCAGATCGGTATCAACAGTTATTGGATGACCTTGGCCAGTATGATTTGTTTACAGATTTCATGATCGCTGATTATGATCGCTACAAATCTTTAATATTCTCACAGGTTACTTTACAGGAGGAAGAATTCGTTTTGTATAAACGATTGCACGAAATGATGTATCGCGATATGCCGCAACCAGACCTCTTTGTCTATCTCTATCAAAATACAGAGCGCTTGCTGATTAATATAAAAAAGCGTGGGCGGAGTTATGAGAAGGATATACAGCCAGAGTATCTTGAAAAAATCAACCAGGGCTATCTGGATTTTATCAAAAGCCAACATCAATTGAATGTCAAAATCATAGACATTTCTGAGTTGGATTTTGTAAAGAATCGTGAGGACTTCTTAAAGGTGATTTCCCAATTTTAGCTATCGATTCACGTCACTTCTTCGTTTTGGATAGAGTAGTAATATAAGTGTCTAGAAAATGCAGGCGTTCTTGCGTCCATTGTTGCATATATTCAAGGCCCTCACGGTCGTATTTAAATTCCTTCCAGACGAGGGCTTCCCGCTCAAACACTTTATTTTCTAGGAGCTTGTTATAGACATCTTCTTGTCTTTTTAGGATGGCCTCAGTCGCAAAAACGCCCGTTCTAAGCTCGGACCATCGCTGTTGGAAATTTGAAACGAAACCTTCAGCGTTTGTAGCAATCAATCTTCTGAGGAGACCGTTTTGTAGGAAGTCATTGGTTGTAGGAATACGCTTTCCGCTAAAAATCGTTCCAAAGCTTCCATCTAGATCCCATGGCGCATAGAAATACGGTTCATTTGTAGTGTATCGAATAAGAAATAGATTCTTTCCAAGGTTATCAGGCGCACGCACGGCATTGATGAAAAGGAAGTAATTAACGGCATTGTCTAAGTGGAATTTTTCTGGTATCGCTTTCGCGAAAGCATCATTTGAGCTATTGATGACAAAGTCCGTGAAGGGATATAAATTATCCCAGTAGATATTGGTAGGCACCGGATACTTCACATTGTAACCGCCCCAGAATGGCAAATAGTTCTTTTTTTTAGGTAAGGAGTCAAAGGTGACTGCGCCATTGTAGCTCGCCCCTTGAAAGAGTTCGCCACGTACTATATCATCTTTGATTTTATTGATGCGGGTTAGTTTGCGATCCACCTGCTCTTGTAATAGAAATATACCTTGGTATTTTCCATTGACAAAGACATCTGCATAGGTTCCCTGTGCACCGGCCTTGGCCTTTGGTTCTCGATCGAGGTAGTAGGGCTGGTATATTTCATTCCATAAGTTAAGGGACAGATATGAGCGCATGCGCAAGGGTTCATTAAAGAGTCCGTCCAATACCCAATCATCATCGTTACGCATGCCAGCCAATTGAACATCTACGTTTTTGTTACCTGTACTGTCTTTGTAAAAATTAAGATCATAGGTTTTTTTGGCAAAGATGAGAGAGCTACTTCCTCGAAGTTCAATGCCTGCATAAGATGTAAATGTAGTATCTGCATCTGTATATTTAATCTGAGCCAGTCGCTTGGGTTCATCCACAATTCCTTGGGGTGCGTCAATTTGAATAAGCGGTATTGAGGTAATGAATGTTTTGAATGCTCTGCCATCACTATTTTTGACAGCAATGCTACCCTGTGGTTGGAGTGTATTCTCTTCTTTAGAGAGGGTATAGGTGTTTTTTCCTTTCTGTTGGCTGGTAGTAGTGCCCATGTCATTTTTGATGGACGTATGAATAAGTGCCAAGCCCAAAGAATCGTCAACCGCCCATTTTTCGGTGGGTAGTTTGTTTTGGCCAGCTACAACCGTGGTAAAAAGTAGTATTAAATAGACGGGGAAATATTTCATTTATTATTTTCGTGTTACCATCCTCCAGAAGCGCCTCCGCCTCCAAATCCGCCACCGCCGAAGCCGCCTCCAAATCCGCCACCGCCTCCAAATCCGCCACCGCCTCCAAATCCGCCACGTCCCATATTACTCAGGATGATGACATCAAGAAGGGAGGCTCCTCTGCGCTGACCACCACTGCGGCCACCTCCACGGCGATTTTTACGACTCAGAATAAAAACCACGATTAGAAAAAAGATAACGATACCTATAGGCTCTATTGGGAAACTAGGTTCATTGGACTGCCTGCGGCCTTTGTAATTTCCGCTGAGCATCTGCATTAAGGCTGTTGTGCCTTGATCTAGCCCCGTATAATAGCTTCCGTTTTTGAATTGTGGTACCATAATACGATTAATCACTTGCTCTGCATCACGATCGGTAACGAGGTATTCAATCCCGTATCCAGTGTTGATATCGACCATGCGGTCATCTTTGGCGAGGATAATAAAAAGGCCATTGTCTTCTTTTTCTTGTCCGACACCCCATTTTTGACCCCATTTTGCACCTAGTAAACTAATATCTTCTCCTTGGGTCGAAGCGATAATTGCCACCACAATTTGGGTAGAAGTTGTGTCTGCATATTGGATTAATTTTCGCTCTAATGCTTCTTTCTGACCCTTAGGGAGTAAGTCGATATAATCATAGACTGCAACCTGTTTGATGTTGGATCCTGGTTTTTCAGGTATCGTAAATTGTGCCGTTGCCATACTCGCCGAAAATAGAAGCAAAACAAACATTAAAGTCCGCACAGATAATTGCTGGACTGTTTGTTGCATTGCGCTTTCGCGAAAGCGAAAACCGAGCATGTACCAAGACTTTTCTAGCATAGTATGATCTACAGCTTTTTGTTCTGATATCTGCATTAGCTGGTTGATATTTCATCAGAGAGTTCATTCGTATCGCCATGCTTCCACGGAAAAAACTGAGCGAGCTTTTCGCCAGCGCATTGGATGCCATCCACTAAACCTTTTTGAAACTTACCTTGACCAAATCGGGTGATTATCTTGTCTTTGGTTGTCTCCCAGAAATCAACGGGAACTAAAGTGTTCAGACCGCGATCGCCTATAATTGCGAATTGGTGATCATCTACAGCTACATAAATAAGCACTCCATTTTCTTCTTTGGTATTATCCATTTTTAGAAGATGAAAGAGCTCCTTGGCACGTTCTAGAGCGGGCATATCACTATGCTTTTCTAAATGCACCCGAATCTCCCCCGAAGTGGTGGATTCTGCATCACGAATCGCATTAATGACTGCTTCTTCTTCTTTTGCTGTTAGGAAATCTTCTACAATGGATGCCATTAGTTGTTGAAATCAAATTCTACTTTAGGGGCTACTTCTGAACCTTCTTCGGCTTTGAAATAGATCATTTCATCAAATTTCCCAATAAACATATTGATCATATTATTTGGGAATTTGAGGATGTGTTTGTTGAAGGGTCTCGCAGTTTCATTAAAGCGATTACGTTCCACATTAATGCGATTTTCAGTACGCGATAATTCATTGATCAATTCTTTAAAATTTTCATTCGCCTTTAAATCTGGGTAACGCTCAAATACGGCTAGCAACCGTGATAATGCTCCTGTCATATTGGACTGTACTTCTTGAAATTGCTCCATTTGTGAAGGTGTAATATTGGAAGGGTCGATGGTGATAGCAGTAGCTTTAGAACGTGCTTCAATCACCTTGGTGAGTGTTTCTTGTTCGAACTGAGCATATCCTTTGGCTGTGTTTACAATATTGGGAATAAGATCAGCTCTTCGTTGGTATGAGCTTTCTACATTACCCCATTGTGCTGTAGCATCTTCCTTGAGATCAATCGAGGTGTTATAAAACCCTGGCCCTATAGCAAATCCTACAATGGCTAGGAGAGCAACGATGACGGTGATAACAATAAGTCCTTTTTTCATAATAGATTAGTTAGTGTTTTTTGCGTTTTGTTACAAAAAGTAAGAGGTTCCCTTTAAATTAAAAACAAGATGGGTTGAAAAGTGTGTATGATTCGGTTGGGAAATACGGGTTAAGGGTTCGATATGAACGTGGGAGGCCGACCAATAAGGCACCTATGGAGTTTCCCGTTTTCCATTCAAGTGAAGTCCATCATCTAACGTACATGCCGATCTATGCTAGTTTTCATACTACCATAAGAAATGCTTGAAAGAAATAGACTCTTGACAGGATGTAATCGAAAGAATATTAAATTTTTCTGCGTTTGCATTTACGTAATCTACAAGTTTTTGTTTTTTGTCAAACTCCAATACTTTTAATTTTCTTTTCATGTTCATGCTGGTTGCGTATTCGAAAGCTTTGAATGCTCGCGAACAGTGTTATTTGTTAATTAGAATGTCTAAAAATCGAGTAGGATATTAAAACCGTTATCTAGAATAAGCATACCCCTTCAGTAGTATCGCACTATCTATTTTTTTTTTAGTAGTCTGATTTGACCTGAATTTTCATTTATAAAAATAAAAAAAATATTTAGAAGCAGTACTTTTTTGGAGATGATTCTCAAACAAATAGGTCATTTGCCAAATTCGACATACTGGACTAGATGAAGTATGCAGAGAGTTAGAAGAAGATTGCTTATTACTATAAATTTTTCCCGGTAGTTCCACCTTAAGTAGAATACAAATTAAGCAATAGAGGAAAATCGCTTGAGAATATTTTAAGAGGTCTTGATAAATGGGGGTTTGAGAATATCCAGAATTAATCCAATACGCGTGATTTCAAATGTTTGACTAACAGATTTGTGTGTAATTAATTGGGTAAACTGAGCCTAAATAGTAAAAGGTAACAAAGCAGAAGAACACTCCTAGGGCTTTGCGAGCTCATGCAAGACTGGCAATTGACTCTGGGGGCTGCTACTATGTGCTTTCTTATTTGATTTGTGGTTTATCCGATCAAACGCGTATTTGAAATAAACTTACAGTTGCATTCTGATAATGAGCTGGAAGTGCAGAGGTTTCTTTTAGTTGTGACAAACCTAAAAAGTCAAAGCCACAATTTATGTAGTGATTGATTAATCCAAAATTTTCACCAACAGTATCCATTCTCACATACTTTTTATTGTTTTCTTTTGCAAATACCCTTGACCATTTTGCAATTTCTTTGACTAGGTTTTGACCTCTGAAATTTGGATTCGTAGAAATTCGATGAATGTAAATTGCGGGATCATCATTTCTTTTCAGCCAAATTTGAGCATCGGTATCAGTAGTTGCCCATACGCAGGCAATTTTGCCATCGATTACAATTTTCCATTGCCTCTTTTCCCTAATTTCTTTTTCAATTAATTCCTTATCAAAATCTGGCCATGGAACTACTGATTTCTTTTTTTGAAAATCAGTTGCTATTTTATAGAGGCTGAATATTGTATCCATATCCTCAACTTCACTATTCTTTATTTTCATAGGTGCTAGTTTTTTTTAGTATGCTATAGCACGTTACTCTTTCAGCCGATTGTATTTTTTTAACGTTTCTATGAGCAAGTCGTGAGGTAAAGCATACGCTTTATTTCCATTAATTCCTTCCATAGTTTCAGCTGCGACCATGGCATTGATAATGGCTTCCTCAACAGCCTGAACAGTAGCTTCAAAGACAGGCATTAGCAGGTCATTAGGCAGTGATTGTACGGTTGTAGTTTCATCTCTATTAAATGCGTTTTCATTTGCAGTTGAGAAGGCTAAGAAAATATCTCCAGAACCATTACTTCCTCGACCGCCTACAATACCAATCCCTAAAGGGATTCTTTGGGCGATTCTTTTTAGTTGATGTGGTAAAAGAGGTGCGTCTGTTGCTATAATTACTATAATGGAGCCATCTCCTTCCTTTCTTCTTGATTTTGGTGGTGCGTTGAATACAGAATTTAATGTGTCTTTTAATTCAATTCCGACGGGAACTCCTGCGATGGCTAAGTTTCTTTTTGTTCCAAAGTTAGATTGAACAATTGCCCCAACCGTATATGTTGAATCCTTTATTTTAAAAATCCTGGAAGAAGTTCCTGTTCCTCCTTTAAAGCCCAAACACATCATTCCAGTTCCGCCACCAACATTCCCTTCCGCAATTCTTCCAACTGATGAATTTTTTATAGCCTCTAAAACATTTTCTTCTTTGACGTGGAAACCATAGATATCATTTAGGAAACCATCATAAGTTTCAGCTACCACTGGATATGTATACCACCAATCTTCTCCGCTATACCAATCCGTATCCACATACCATTTTAATACTGCATCTCGAACAACTCCAACACTATTTGTGTTTGTTATCATAATTGGCGTTTCCAAAAAACCAGATTCAGTAACCCAGGTAGTACCTGTCATTTCTCCATTGCCATTAAGGCTATACCAATTAGCATAAACTGGACTAAATTTTTTGGCTTTTCCTCTTGGGAATATGGCAGTAACGCCTGTTCTTATAGGTCCTTTACCTACAGTGTTTTGTCCTTTTCCCGAAATAATAGTACTATAACCGACTTCGACTCCTTTAACATCTGTAATCGCATTGAATGCTCCGGTTGTTCCAACAAAAGGAACACCTAAATCTCTTGCTCTTGGTTTTTGTCCGAACGATTGGAGGCAGACAAGCAGCACCATATAAACTATAAATGATCTTTTCATAATGGTTGGTTGTAAATGTGATTAAAGTTAGAGTCTAGAATTCTATGTGATTAATAAGCGGTTTAATTTCAGATAAAAACGAGTCAAATTTAAAACTTTGTAGCTTTAAAAAAGGCTATAAGCCTGCGCTTCTGCATCATTGCGGCTATTTGTTGTGTGCGTTACTTTTGGCTGGGTGTTACAAAACGGCGATATTTTATTTACCATACACTAGCATCTTTAATACATAGCTGAATACTTTCCACGGAGTGTCGAAGCATTACTTTTTCTTGAGCGTATCCATTACAAATTCCATATCCCCAAGTTAATTTTATTTTTTCATCAACTATAATTTCTTTTTTATGTCAAATAAAATACAATTTACTATCCGGGCTATCCGAAACTTATTTGTCCAATGGTTTTGTTCCAGATAGCAAAGCCTCATTTCCGGTGGTAGTTAGAACATCATCTGTCAAATGTGAAAGGACTACTTCGTGTTCTTAGGACTTAAGAACTCTATTTGAGGTATTTCTATTTGCTGCTATTTTTCATTTATTCTATATGTTCTTAATTATTCATTGGGTAACGTTTGTAAAGTCTACCCATAAAGCTAACAGCTGTAGGAGTCGACTCGTATAAAGGCCTTGTTTTTTAACTCAGTTCTTTGTTGTTTTTTTATTATTTTTCAGTCGAACCCCTTGAGTCTTCTCTTCCTTATTGTACGACAAATTTTCCTTTTCCGATATTGTAATTTTGATTTTTTAACCAAAAAAAGTATACCCCAGGTGATAGATTGGCTATCTGAAGGATTACTTTATCACCTGCTAATTGAAACTGAACACTTACTTTTCTGCCGCTACTATCAACAACATATAATTGTACATCAGTATAATTTTGGGATGGCAACTCAATATAACTATCTGATCTGACTGGATTTGGAATAACGCCCAGTAAAGGGATGTTAAGCGCATAATTAGATGTCGATAAGGTTCCATTACAGTCCACTAATGATGCTCCTAAATATAGAAATAGGGTGTCAAAATAAGAATCATTATCAGTTCCGGCATTTCGAGTCCCTTTGAGCTCCATCCGAATGCTGCGCGTTGTTTGTGGAATCATGAGAGCTGCTGTCAAATCAGTCCATGAATTATTAAGCGTAAACAGTGTTGAGCTTGTTCCAATTTCATCATTATTTTCGTTGTAAAATAACAATCTCATCTCGGGCAGATCACTACCTCCAAAATTAGATAGATGGCCGCCAAAATTAACAGGTAACACACCCATATCAATATCGCTTGCATAGGTTGATACGTCGACGTCTTGGATGAGAATACCTACGTCACTATGGTCACACAATCCTCCTACTGCAAAATATTGGACGCCTTCATATGGAGATATTCCGTCACATACGCCAGTTGTTAATGCCTCTACAACACCTTGGGTTATGGTCCATGAATCAAGATTGTTTTCGGCTCCAGGGTTTAAAAGTAAATTTGGCAGAGTTACACTTTCGGCGGTACTAAATCCGGTAGGATGGCTCCAAGCACTCCAATTTAATTCTTTGTCTCGATATCGCACCCGCCACCAATAGGGTTGGTTTTCGGAAAGGTTCGTAAACTTTTCATCAAAGAGGTCATCATCTGCTTGTGTGTCCACTTCGAAGTACCAATTTTGGTACGATTTCCAGCTTTCATCCACCGGGGAAGAAAAGTCAGTTGGATGATCTGATATTTGCCAGTGACTCTGGCCATGTTCTGCCGTTGAATTGGGTGAAGAAAACTGACTTGCAACGAGCGTTACACATTCGGGAATAACTTCCTCATTCACTGGAAAAACAGGTAGGGGACTATTTATAGACGTTGGGTGTAGTCGAATTGTTGCACTATCTCTTATGTCATTATCCAATGTAATATCTTGATCCCCTCTGCTTATTCTTCGTATGATTACTTTTGGGTCACTATCGCTTGTTATTTCAACGGAAACGAATCCGTATTCATCTTGGGATACAGAAAACTCATCATAATCGGCATTTGGAAATTCGCCCCAATTATCTATAGCTCCGCCTGCAGTGGCAGTATTTAGCCATATATGTTTGTGATCTCTTGAACTCCCTCTTGAGTATGCGTGAGTGTGGCCAAAAAAATGAATACTTGGTTTCTCGCAATTCGTGCTAAATTGCTCGAGCAGATGAATTACTTCACCCGTATAAGGTGATTCGCCAGGAGTCCAAAGTTCAGATTTGTGAGGGTGGTGTAATTGAGCAAAAACAAAGTCGATATCAGGTTCATTACACGTGCTTTCCAACAGTGCTTCAAGCCAGTCTAATTGTTCCTCATTGCTGAATGGATTGTTAGAATTTAATCCAATAATTCGAACATTTCCATAATCTTTATACCACCAATGTTCTTCAAACCCAGCGGTGCCATTTTCTGGCATCTTAAAATATTTAAAATAGTATACAGCATTGTTCTCGTGATTTCCCAGTACTGGATACACGGGGACAGCACTGAATAGATCTTCAGCAGGAGTAAAGAAAGTTTGTGCCCAAGATGTATAGTCATTACCGTTTACCACCAAATCACCAGGAATCATAACAAGCGCTAGATTATCTATTAATTCACCACCAAACTCATCGTTTAAATAATCAATGATCCCATCATGAATAATTTCACTGAATTTGTTTGGAAGCGAACCATCTCTTTGCATATCACTCATCGAAATAATACGGAATGACTCATTATCTGAGGCAAAAGGGGGTGTTTTGAATGAAAATATAGTAGAAGTAGCGCTGCCAGTTTGCACGCTGTAAAAGTACTTTGTGAAACGTTGCAGGCCTTCAAGTTTTACTTCGTGAATTCTAGAAGCACCATTTGATACTTCTGCTATTCCAGAAGTCGAGTTCCCTAAAGCATTGGTTAGACCCCATTCTACAATGCTTTCATCCATAGAATCTGTTTCCCACATGATATAAATGGAATTTGGTGAGGCATCTTGAAGATAGGGTTGCACTATAATCGTCTGAGCCAGCAGCGGCAAACATCCGAAAACAAACAAACAGCTGAGAATCAATTTTGTCATTTTTTTTAATTTTTGAACAATGAAGGTTACCGTCTACGTATCCTTCGTTGTGGGTATTTTCAACGAAGATTAGTCGCTAGTAATTATTTCAAATAATATCAAAGGCTGCTAGTTTCCATCTCTTAAACGAAACATACTGTCTAGTACAACCGGAACCTTACCCGTTTCGTCTAAAATCCCGCCCAATTTTAAATGTGTAACAATAGGTTCTTTTGCCATTCGTACGAGCGTAATATGGTCAAAGGCCATTGAGTCTGCAGGATTTTGGGAGCCCCCGGTTGTGCCCAATATTGAATAATCTCTTCCATTTCTTTTGCGATGTGAAAACGAATGGAAGTGACCATTAATAACAGTAAAAGGTCTGTCTGCCAATAGTGATTCAAGTTTGCCTAAACCTTTGTCACCTTCACGCATCCAAATCGGTTTGTGCATCAATACAAACGTCCATTTTACATCTGGATAGTTACCTAGTACGCCTTTGAAGTACTCAAACTGAACATTGCTCATGCCACCAGTCTTGCGTTCAGCCATGTGATAATATTCCGATTCTTCAAATACACCTTCAATCTCACCATCAAGAATCTGTATGGCCTTAGCTCTGGCATGATATATTTCTAGCATTCGTTTTTCTTCATAATCCTCAGAGTCCATCATTAAAAACAAAACGTCTTCATAGACAAAATGATAAAAACGGGGTCCAAAGCGTTCTTTCCAGAATTTTCGCATTATTGGATTGGTTAGGTCATGGTTGCCACCAAGGTGAAAGAATGGAATGTTTAGTGCGGACGTTCTTTGGTCAAACCAGTTCCATTCTTTTTCCAATTGCAAAGTATCCTCAGTCCCACCGTCTATTAGATCTCCAATACTCAAAACGAATGCAGGGTCTAGCCTGTTTAATTGTGAAACAGCAGTGCTGTAAATATTTTCACGTTCACCACCTGTTAAGTCGGAGATTATAGCAAATGTAAAGTCCTCTTCCTCAAGTTCAAAAACATCACTGGTCCATGGTGTTGGACCACTTTTTACATCATGTTGAAATAAGGGTTTCTCTGCTGTAGCCGATTTACAACGTATAATAAGAAGGCTGATAATTAGAAATGTAATGCGTGATTTCATGTTAGAGTGTGGTTTAACGTCTTGCGTATCTTCAGTCTGATCTTCTTATAAAAACTTATTTTTAAGAGCTAACTCTACATAACAATAGTGTTTTGAGATTATGTATCTGATCAAAATGAGTGATTGGATATCATATAGTTACCGACTAGATATATCATGTTAACAGCTATAGGCTACCCTTTATTTTTATTGTTATCAAAGGACTTGTCTGGATAAGGAGGTGGGGAAGGTACTGCTCGAGGGTCTTCTTTGATTAGTTGCTGAAGATGTTTGATTGCAGCATCTAGTTGAGCATCTTGTCCATTGAACGTGGCATGCGGTAGGTTATCTACCTCAATATCCGGCTCAAATCCATGTCCTTCAATGAGCCATTTTCCGTTTTCGCCATATACGCCCATCATAGGAGCTCTTGCAAGTCCATTATCACTGAGTCTATTCCCACTATGTAGCCAAATTTCACCACCCCAAGTTCGAGTGCCGATCGTCGTGCCTAACTCCAGCTTCTTGAAGCCATCTGCAAAGGCTTCTCCATCAGAATAGGTGTTTTCATTCACCAAAACTACAATGTGGCCTCTGAAGGCATAAGGCATGTTCCAGTAAGGTTCGCCAGATCTTGCTTTCCAATACATCCAGGCTTTTCTTAAGAGTTTCTCAAGAATGAAACTGTCAATATTACCACCAAAATTATAGCGCACATCTACAATTAATCCTGACTTGTTGAAAACAGGATAGAATTCACGATAAAATTGATTGATGTCATTACTACCCATAGCACGTAAGTGGAGATAGCCAATTTCATTTTCACCCTTTGTTTCCACATCAAGTCGATTGCCATATTCCCAATCTCGATATCGAAGATCATACGCATTTGCTACTGGTTTTACAATAATATCTCTAGATGAAGTACCCCTTAATAATGTCATTCGCACCTGTTTCCCAGCTTGATTACGGATCAACTCACCAATATCAATTGCTGATAACGCAGCTACACCATTGATATTGGTCACTACATCGCCAGCACTTACATCTAGATAGGGGTCGTCCAATGGTGATTTTTCATCGGGATAATCTGGGTCAACTTTATATATGTATTCTATTTTGAATCCCTTACTCTGCTCATCTCTACTAAACACAGCACCCAAACTCGCTACCGAGATATTCTTATCATCACTTCTTTGATCACCACCACGCACACTAGTGTGTAAAGCTGATAGTTCTCCAACAAACCTGCCTATGAGGTCAGAGAGCTCATTGCGAGTAGTAACCCTGTCGACTAAGGGTACGTATTTAGCGTGCATCTCCGTCCAATCTACACCATGCATATTTTTATCATAGAAATAATCTCGTTCCATACGCCATGCATCAGTGAAAATCTGTTTCCAATCATCTTTCGGTGTAATCGAGAACTTCCATCCACTCAGATCTATTTTGCTTTCTGATAGATCACTTACTTCAGATGTCCCTGCATCGATCATATGATATTTTGTGTCTTTTCTAACCAGAATTTTTTCTCCATTCCTTGCAAGCTCAAATGAATTAATGTCACTTACCATAGTTTTAAGACTGATATCTTTGTTGTCAATTTTGACAACAGCTAAGTGACTCTTTGCTTTTACTCCAGTTTCTTTTGATATCAAATAAAGTGCTGTTTTGTTGACTTCAAGACCACTGTAGTTGCCAGGTTTTACAGGTACTTCTATAATTCTATTCTGAATTCCTTCTTGATCTATGCTGACCACTATTTCTTCTTCTTCTTCTTCTTCTTCTTTCTTGTTTTTCTTCTTCTTATCTGATTTAGCAGCATCGTCTTCTTTCTTATTCTCACTCATAAGTTCATCGTCTTCCCGAAAGGGAGAGCGTGTTCCTCTTTTCAGGGCGACATGGTAGATTTTTTCGCTCGCATCAAAATAAGGCTCTGGCTGTCGTGTACCCCAAGGGCTTCCCACCAAAGATGTGAAGCTCCTATCCGAAAGAAAGTAAATGAAAGTACCATCAGAACTCCAACTTGGGTTGACGCTATTTGCTCTATCAGTAGTCAGGTCAAAGGAATCGCCGCTCTCTACATTATAAATTTTGATTTGTGCCATTGTATTAGCGGCTGTTTGTACAAATGCCAACCACTTGTTATCAGGTGACCAACTAAAGTCACCAATACCTTCTTGGTTCGTAGAGATCTTTTTACTCACCCCATTTGATATATTGAGCACATACATATTGCTCTCTAGGTCATCGTAGGCGATCCACTTACCGTCAGAAGAAGGTTCTCCCCCAAATCTAAGAAGATCTCCGTTACTTGTGATACTCTTTTGTGAACCCTGTCCATCTGATGACATACTCACGAATTCGAATTCTCCAGATTCATCAGACAGTGTATAAATACTTGTTCCATCATTAGAAAACACGGCATCTCTATATCTTACGGCCTTCTTATCCGTAAAGGATACAAATCGACCTGACTTGACTGGAGCAATAAAAACGCTACCTCTAGCTGTAATGACAATTTGCGTACCATCTGAATCTGGATGTACGGAGGTAATGTATTGAGAAGGGTTTTCATCCCACTTCTCTCGAAGTTGGTCAAGATCAGATACCAATTTGATATTGATTTTTTTACTCTCATGGGATGCTAAATTGTGATGCCAAAGATCAGCCGCCATTTGATAAACAATATTGCCATTGGAGATACGTGCAGAGCGAACGTCAAATTCTTTGTGAGTTGTGTGCTGTTTGAGATCTTGGCCGTTTTCGTTCATAGACCAGAGATTCATCATACCATCTCTATCTGCGATGAAATAAACTCTTCCAGAAAACCACATAGGATGATGACTCTCTCCAGCATGATCGTTTGTCAACTTAATAGCCTCGTCTGTACCTTCTGTGAATTTCCATATTTGTCTGGCGGTACCTCCTTTATATCTCTTCGTCACATTCCTGTGATCAGCAGGTCTTACGAAAAACACTGTTTTTCCCGAGTCGTCATAAGAAGCTTCACTTGCTTGAGAAAGAGGGATTCTAGTCTTTTGTTTTGTTACTAAATCGATGGTTACAATCTGATTATCTGGCACCTTGGAATACGCCCGAGTATTGTAAATTACTTTGCCGTCAGGCGTCCATGAATTGGTGACAGATGCAGCTCGCTCATACGTCCATCGCTTGGGTAACCCTCCTTGCATGGGCATTGTATATACTTCCATCGGCCCTTCATAACTCGCAGAGAAAGCAATAGTTTTCCCATCAGGAGAGATCGAAGGAAACTTCTCTTCTTCTGGGTGAGTGGTTAGTCTTTGGGCTAGCCCTCCTGTTAAAGGGACTGTCCAGAGATCGCCTTCTGCAGCAAATACGATGGTATTATTATGAATAGCCGGGCTCTGATAGTATCCTTCAAACCCTTGTGCAGATACCGTGAAATAGGAAAGAAAGAAAACGAAAAGAAGCAAGATAGCTTTTGGTATACGAATGATCAAAAATGTATTCATGGTGTTTAGTTTTAATTCAGAAACTCAGGACCTCGGTAGTTGTGGTTAATTGCTTTTGTCTTAATCTAATTTAGCTGGCTTCGAAAATGCCGGGGGTGTCATGTCAACTGGTTTTATCCCTTTTAGTTGTTTCAACAATTCCTTTACGGCTCTTTCCAACTGAGGATCTCTTCCTTCGCTCAATGATTTTGCATCTTGTCTCACTTCAATGTCTGGAGCAATGCCTTTATTTTCGCCAATCCATTCTTTTTCAATTGGGTCGAATACGGCGTTATCTGGTGCAGTCATTCTGCCACCATCAATAAACAAGTAATGCGTAGAAGATTTCACTAATCCGCCCCAGGTTGTTTGTCCGATTAATTTACCAGCATTTTGATGTCTAAAGACCCAAGGGAAGTAATCTCCACCCGAACCAGCAAGTTCATTAATAAGTAAAACTTTAGGCCCATGAATGCCCGCAGGAAGCTTAAATGCTTTCCCGTTTGGCACTTCATTGGTAATAGCAGCACGCAGTTCTCTCGTCAAAAGATCAATCATATAGTCGTCAAGTAAACCACCACCGTTGAAACGCTCATCAATGACCGCTCCCATCTTATCTTGTTGTGCAAATAGATACCGATTGAAATAGCTAAAGCCTGCTCCAGATGTATTTGGCACCCATACGTAAGCAAGTTTACCGCCGGATAATTCATCTACCTTTCTTCTGTTGTCTTCAATCCATGTTCTTTGTCTCAATGCATTCTCGTTACCTATAGGCTTTACTGTTTCTGTCCATGAATCTTTAAATTGTGGAGAGGAGTTAATATGCAATACCGTCTGGACACCACTGGTGCCTTGAAGTGCTTCATAGATGTTTTCATCTGCTGTTAACTCTTTGCCATTAATACCAACAATGTAGTTGCCAGCTTCTACTTTTATGCCCGGTTGGCTCAGTGGACTCGATAGATTTGGGTTCCATGATTCTGTATTGAAAATACGATCGATCTTCCATCTTCCAGCATCAGTAACAAGGTTAGCTCCTAAAAGCCCTGTAGGGTATTTTTCCGTTTCTGGGAAATCTCCACCACTCACAAAACTATGGCCAACAGAAAGTTCACCATTCATTTGATCTAAAACATAGTTTAACGAAGAACGGTGCTTAATGTGTGTAACAAGAGGAGCATATCGTTTATATACTTTGTTCCAGTTTCTACCATGCATATCTGGATCATAGAAATAATCACGTTGGTACCTCCATGCTTCTTCAAAGATTTGTTTCCATTCTGCTTGCCTGTCTAAATGCATGTTCAATGTAACTTTCAATGCGTCCCCTTTTCCCTCACTAGCAGTTGCATCAAACAGCTTCCATGATGGTCCAATACGCGCTATTGCCTTTTTGCCATCCGCCGATACAGAGAACTGATTTGCGTTTTCTGTAAACTTCTTTGCCTCACGATCCTTTAAATTGAATTTATGCACTGTTGCTCCAGGAACATTGTTGGCGTATTCACCAATAAAGAAAGATCCCTTTGGTCCCGCAATGACATATCCATAATCACGTGTTGGCATCGGAACTGCGATCGTGCGGAATTCAATACCTTCAAAATCTATCTGGACGATATCTTCTTCTGTGCTATCTTCCTCTTCGTTGACTTCTTCTTTTTTATCTTTATCTTCTTCCGCTTCTTCCTCATCGCTTCTTAAATCAAATGGAGAAGCATCTTCCTTACGCAGGTTGACAACATAACAGGTAAAATTTGGATCCGACATCATGGCACTTGTATTTGCCCATCCGGACCCTAAAGCTAGGTTTGTACTAGCAATGAAATATAAATGTTTACCATCTAGATCCCATGCTGGAGATACGCTATGTGCCAGTTCGTTTGTAATTACCTGTGTTTTTTTGCTAGTAGTAGACCATACATAAATACGCTTAAAGTTATTAGGTGAAGTTTTAGAATAAGCTAGCCATTTAGAATCTGGTGACCACGTCAAGCCCATATCACCACGCTCGACATTTACACCGCCAACGTCTATTGTTTCTATTGTTTCAGTTTCAATATTTAGTAAACGTACACGAACATCATCATCGTTAAAAGCAATGTGCTTTCCATCAGGAGACCATGTTGGTTCCCATCCAAGTTTTGATGTTCCAATGGAGATGTCTTTGATATCAGACATACCATCTTGCGATGAAATGCGTAACACATATCCTTTCCCACCAGCATCTGTAAACCAAGCAATTTTATCACCCAGCGGAGACCATACAGGTCTGCGGTCTGCGGCACCTGAACTGTTCGTGATATTGCGTGCATCTCCATGTTCGATAGGGATCGTAAAGATTTCACCACGCGATTGCATGATCGCTCTTTTGCCAGAAGAAGAAAGTGACATCGAACGCACAGACTTGCTCACATCTTCCCAGTTCTTTTGTGCCCAAGGAAAATCCCCTGTAGCCATAATTTTTAGTTGTTTAGAAGTGTTGTTGTTCAGGTCAAACAAATGAAAGGCGCCGTCACGCTCAAATACTAAATGGGTTTTGTTACCGGACATAGTTTTAATATCCGATCCTCTGTATGTCGTGATTTGTTTTAATTCTTTTAAAGCTACTGAATAACTATAAATATTCATTGTGGAATCTCGGTCCGAAAGGAAATAGATTTTATCACTGATCCAAAGCGGGTTTATATCCGTCGTCTGTTCATTTGGGAGCAATATTTCACTCATATCCTTCATGTTGAGTATACTAATTGGAGTGTTTTGTCCTCCTCTGTACACACGCCATTCTTTATCCCATCTTCTTACTCTATCGATCACCATCGATGCACCATCTGGGGAATATGCTGCATTAGCCGCCCACTGTGTAGTAAGCTGTGTTTCTGGGCCGCCATCTTTGTCTACTGTCCAAAGTTTAAAATGTCTAGCAGGAGCCGTTTCTCTGGCAGAAGCATAATATATTTGTGAGCCATCGTTCGTCCAGCCTCGTACAAAAGAGCCTGAAGGATGATATGTTAAACGCGTTGGATCTCCACCTTCAACACTCACTACATAGACGGAGGAATCTCCCGTTCTGTTAGATGTAAATGCAATAGATTTGCCATCCGGCGAAAAATGGGGGTCGCTTTCGACTGCGCTCGTACTCGTTAGACGGCTAGCGGTTTGTGCCCCAATACCAACGATCCAAACATCACCTCCATAAATAAAGGTAATGTGCGTTTTGTTCATGTCTGGTTGCTCTAATAATAGGGTTCCTGCTGTTTGTGCAGAAAGCAATACTGAGCAGAGAAATGAGATAATTAATAGGCTGGTTTTCATGGTTGAAATATTTGGATGTTAAGTAAGATAGAAGCTTTGCCCATAAAAGTTAGTGTATTATTGTGCGACTTGTGGACGTTTGAGTGCCTTATGGTTTTTGTTGATTAAGCGTTACTTGTTTTCACAGATACAGGTATTTTTTAGTCTCTGAAATTTTAAAAGCTTCTGTTGCTTGAAATAAAATTCTAACTCATTTTTCTGGAATTATAAAAATAGTTATTCCATCTAAAAGCCGTGCTAATCACATTTTTTATCAAAAAATGATATTAAGTGATTAGACAAGTTAGGCATTAGTATTTAAAAATGAATACGTACTCGTACGTATTCATTTTAGTGATTCTCATTATTGCGAGGTTAATGCCCGATAATTTGATTCATACTAGTTAAAAGATTTGGGTTCTTTATGTTGCCTTTACCGAAGACACTATCAATTTTAAACGTGCAGTAGTTGGAGCATTAGAATCGTGCTTGATTAAATATCATAATGTATGAGGGGGAGTATGAAGGGACGGATATGAGTAAAAAAAGGAAGATTGAAAGTGTTTCAATCTTCCTTTTTAATAGGTGTAATTAAACGATTATATTTAAAATACTTACATTTAAGTAGCTGACTTTAATCTGCGTATACAATTGCAGTGACACCGTTTTCCTGAATAATTTTCATGTTTCTTTTTGCAGCATAAAAACGCGTCCATGTGCCTTGGAGTAAGGGGTCTCTATTTGCATTGAAAACATCAATTTGAATGCAAACATTTTCGAAAGCATCAACTCGACTATGTCCTTTTGCATATTTCGGGTCTGTCCAGCTTCGTTCCAATTATACCAACCGATAATAACTTCTTGGTTTAATGTGTTTTCCATGTAAAACGTGTACTTCATAATATAATATTTTACTTTAATGATAAAGTAAAGGTATGTGGGTATACATGGTTGAGTAACCGTAGTAGTAATTTAACTTGTTGAAAACATGATATGTAGTGTATGTTTTGTGGTGTTTTTTTAGAGTGCTTCAGCAGTCGATATCTTCAAAAAATTGGAGGCACCTATTCGTGAAAATTTGAAAATTCTATCAAAAAGAAGCAGGATTGGTATCCGAGACTATCGATACCGCAAAAATATCCCAGGAGGAGATTTTATAGAAGTTCATTAAATGGTTACTAGTGAAGGTGACCGTTCGTTTTTTATTTCAAAAACAGGCATCCGATATGCAATAATGCACTCGGATATCATGACCTATGGTTAGTTAGGGGGATGACTTAATTAACGCCCTTGATGATGATTTTAGAAGAGATTAATTGGAGGTAGTAAGAAAATATTATTGCGGGTCATTTTGGTCATTCTACAATTTCGTAGTCAATACTCAGTTTTCGCAAAGCTCTTAAAGCAGAACCAGCATTTTTATCTTCCATCTCAATATCTACAGCGTCTCCTTCTAAGAGGATATCCGTAAGTTCATTCGACAAAGATTGATCAATATTAGATGAAATCTCCGCAATACATTTGGCGATCGCTCTTCTATCTGGTCGCTGAGCATCACAAGACAATAAGTTTAATTTCATAATAATAATGTATTAGTTCACTATATTAGTGTTGGGGTGTGCCTGGATTATTATAGGGGCATTTTAATGTCGGATAACAATCGTGTATACGTAAAATAACTATTTTCAATGATTTTACTGAATGTACAATATAAAAAGGGATCCAATTTCTTTTGCGCGGTATTGTGATGTGGTTTTTTTAATTCTTTTTTATATCTCCATTTCCAGATTAAAGCATGCCATTTTATTTTCAGCATTTGGTATTTCCAATTGACATTGAATTTATCGCCCTCTTTGTGCCAAGGCGGTGATGGAACTACAGGGTGAAACGGAGGGAATTGATCTCCAAGATCATTCAAGTCCTTGTCATTTCTTAATCTTCTACTGCAAATGAGTTTGATTATGGTAGGTTCTTTAGTAGAACGATTTACTTCTAAATGAATCCAAAGTGGTACATGCCCTAAATCATTTAATAGAGCCACTGCTTCATCCGAATTAAATAAGTGTTCCTCAAGCTGATTTAATTGTTTTAGCTTATCCAGTTCGCGTTCATTTAAATGTGCTGGCATCTCCAATATTAGGCTCAATCAGATATTTGACATTTTTAGAAATCGAATTAGTCACCATAGATTGTGTAAACTCGATCAACGTCTTCGTCGATTTATTTAATTTGTATTTGAACTCTTCTTGTTTCATCTAATTAAAGTCCTCAATGGTCATATGTGAATCCATCTAAATCTGTGTGATTAGCGGTCGACCTTAAACGGTGACGAGGCATACTTTTCAAATCTGCTAGGGTAAATGCAATCCTCTCGAAAAACCTCTTTTGACGATGCTTTATACTCCGTGTTAGTAGTCTTTATTTTTTGAAAACTGTGACCCCTTCTTTGATGGTTTCAACGACTTGAATATCTTTGATCGCATCTGGATCCACTTTTAATGGGTTCTTATCTAAAAGCACAATATCTGCTAATTTTCCTTTCTCCAAAGTCCCCTTTTCATTTTCCTCAAAGTGTTGATACGCACTCCAAGCCGTAATGGCTTTTAGGGCCTCGTAGGGTGTTAGTCTTTCATTTTTACCAATAATTGCTCCAGAGCGTGAAGTTCTGTTTACTGCTGTCCATACCACGCGCATTAAATTAGGCAATGCAACAGGCGCATCCGTATGGATGGTTATTTTTAACCCTTTGTTTAGCGCCGTACGAACAGGACTTATCCTGTTCCCTAATTCTTCACCTATGATCTGCTTATGCCAATCTCCCCAATAAAATGTATGTAGGGGAAATAGGGAGGTTATTACGTCCAGATCTTTATAATCGTCTAACTGATCTTCACGAATATATTGACCATGAATCAATACAAATCTGCGATCTTCATTACCATATTTTGCTGCCAGGGGTTCTAAGGTTCGTATCATTTGATCCATAGCTGCATCACCATTGGCATGCGTTAATATTTGCCAGTTGTTCTTAAAGGCTTTCTCATAAATGGCGGTGACATCTTCATCATTAGGAATGGCAGGATACCCAGCGTAATCTTTAGAAGCTCCTTCTGGTGGGATGAGATAGGGTTGTGTTCTCCAGGCAGTTCTTCCTTGGGGAGATCCGTCCAATGTGAGTTTCATACCACCAATTCTAAAATGACTGGCGTACTTTTTACTATTCCATTTTGTAGGCATGTATTTGTCTGAAAAAAGATAGTCTACATAACTCACTACATCTAGTTTAAGATTGCCCGCCTCTGCCATGGCAATCAATAGATCATTATTACCCATGGCACGCCCTTCTTGAGCGGTTGTGTAGCCAAAAGATAAGGCCATTTCTTGTCCTGCATTGAAAAAGTGAAGACTTGCTTCTTCTGATTTTGGAGCTATTGCATCCAGCATATAGGGAATTGCTGCCAACTCCTCTAAAACACCATTGGGTTCGTTAGAGTTTGCTTCCCTTCTTATTTTACCACCTTCTGGATTTTTGGTATCTGCTGTGATTCCTAATACTTCCAGTCCCTTTGAGTTTACCGAGGCAAAATGCCCCGAAATATGGGTAATCATGATTGGATACTCGGTTGTTACCTGGTCCAAATCATGTTTTGTGGGAAAGCGGTTTTCTTCTAAAACTGAATCATCAAATCCAGTACCAAAAATCCAACCGGTAAATTCTCTGTTCTCTTTTGTATTCCATTCTTTTAAGAGTGAAATTATAGTAGGAATATCTTTTGCCCCTGCATCAGGTGGAGGTAATAATTGAGCGCCAATCGCTTGAGCTGCAAAGTTGGCAAAATGGGCATGCCCATCAATAAACCCTGGCATTAAAGTCTTGCCTTTTAGATCAACCATTTGATGTCCTTCTCCGGCTATTGCCATTGCTTCATCATAAGGTCCTACAAAGCTTATTCTACCGTCTTTGACCACAATGGACGCTGCGTATTGAGGTGTTTTACCAACCATCGAGATAATATCACCACCAAAATATACTTGTGCAGTATTTTCTATTGCCTTTTTTTCGGTTTCATTACAAGAGAACAATAGTATTGCTCCCAATATAAAGAGTATGTTTTTTTTCATTTTTTCATTTTTTAGTGTTTTTAACTATAAATAGCAGTGGTTTTTTTAGGATAGGGCTCTTTTAAAAATGAGTAATTAGGATACATCCTAGCTAACACTAAAGATGCCATAAACTACCTCATTTGTTATAAATCTTATTCATCAAATTTCTTGTTGACAGGTCTTAGTTTGCCTCCTCTCATTACATGCGAAATTGAACGCATATTGGAGATGTCAATGGATGGGTCTTTAACGATTATGAGCATTTGTATTCTAGCGTATCTACTCTCATTGCTATTGGTATTTTTATTTAGTCCAATAATCCAATACTAATACATCTTCTAAATGTGGGCCTAATATATCCACAAAAGCCATATGTGAAGGATGAGGGAGGTATGTAGCTCTTTCTTTCTCACTATCAAAAGTTACAAAAAAACAATGAGTAAAGCCTTTATTTAATTCTTCTGTGCTATTATTTAGACCCCATTCAAAATCTTTTATTTCTTTGATTTTAGAAGGCAAAGCGACAAAGGCTGCTTCCACTTTTTTAATATCAGCGGAGCTAGCTGCTTCATTAAATTTAAACAGAACGACATGGCGCAGCTGCTTGTTCACTTTGGTTACAATAGGCGCTTCATTCGCATTACTCGCAGCCTTGCCTGTTTTGTCAACACAACTACTAATTGATAATAAGGCAAAAAGGAATAGAATATTAATTTTCATAATTGTAAAAGATATATTTAATTAAAGGTTTAGCGAGGTGCTGTTTTAACAGCACAAGAATGTATGGGTAATGAAATTCTATGTAATGTACATTGTAAATAAAGCGCATCAATGGTCGTTACGTAAAAATACGTTTATTTAAAAAAGCGAACTACTTTTTAATTGATTCGTAAGAAGTGAGTGCCCCTGTTTGAGAATGGAGCGAAGAAAAATAGTTACAAATTAGATTTTAGTTCAAGCAATTGCGCTTTAACACCTTCTAGTTTCCGGATAATATCAAAGTTGCTTAAGGTCTCTTTTTTGCCTTCTTTTAAATGTGTCTTGGCACCCTCCAGCGTGAAGCCACGCTCTTTGACCAGGTGATAAATCAATTCGATATTTTTAATATCTGCCGGAGTGAACTTTCGATTCCCTTTAGCATTTTTTTTAGGTTGTAATGCATCAAATTCCTTTTCCCAAAAACGCAAGAGTGATGTATTGACATCAAAAGCTTTTGCGACTTCGCCAATACCGTAATACAATTTTTCAGGAAGGTCTATATGCATTTTAATCTAAGGATTGATTTTCTATAGAAGCTTTGGCAAGCATAATATCATATTCCTCCGGAGTCAAATCGTTAAAGTAAAAATTCACTGGATTCATTACGACACCATTTTTCCACACTTCATAATGTAAATGCGGTCCAGATGAAAGTCCACTGTTTCCAACATATCCAATGATTTCGCCACGAGTTACTTTTCGGCCTACCTTGGTATTATACTTACTCATGTGTGCGTAATAGGTTTTGTATCCAAAACCATGATCAATAATGACCATCTTTCCATATCCAGATCCCAGTCCTACTTTGCTTACTTTCCCATCGCCTGTTGCATAGATAGGGGTCCCAGGAGCTGCAGTGAAGTCCATTCCCTTGTGCATACGGCGATACTTTAAAATGGGATGTAAACGCATTCCATATCCAGAAGCCACTCGTGTCAAATCTTCATTTTGTATCGGTTGGATGGCCGGAATCGTCTTAAGTAGGGCCTCTTTGTCTTCGGCGAGCTGAGCAATTTCATCAAGAGATTTTGATTGAATCACCAACTGCTTCGAAATCTTATCAATCTTTTTGGCATTGGCCAAAATCAAATCTGCATTGTTGATATTCTCCAGATCCTTATATCGATTAACACCTCCAAAACCAGCTTGTCGGATTTCATTGGGAATCGGATTTGCTTCAAAAAGCACACGATATATATTGTTATCTCGTGACTGAATATCTGCCAATACCTCTTCGATAGCTTCCAAACGCCGTTGCTGAATTTCCGTTTGCAACTCTTTTTCTGCAAGTTCGCGCACGAGTTTGCGCTCCTTGGGTGTATCAATACCAGAATTAAACACCGTAATCGTAATGAGCAAGCCCATTAAGGTTGCAGCCGTGGCAAATAATAAAATAGTACCGATAGTTCTTCCTTTTTTACGAGTGACTTTTCGGTAAGATAGCGTCTCGCTATCATAGAAATATTTAACCTTAGACATAAGTTAAAATGTGTATTTTTGCGAGATGTTTTGGGCGCATGCCCGCTTTCGCGAAAGCGTAATGCTACAACACATAACGCTCAAAGATAAAAATAATTATTTGATACCGCTTGCCCTATGAAATCTCAAGAGATCCGTAAAAAATTCCTCGAGTTTTTTGAATCTAAAAAACACGCTATAGTTCCCTCAGCACCAATGGTGTTAAAGGATGACCCCACCTTAATGTTTGTAAATGCGGGGATGGTTCCTTTTAAAGAATATTTTTTAGGCAACAGTGTTCCTAAAAATACTAGAATTTCTGATTCACAAAAATGTATTCGTGTAAGCGGAAAGCAAAATGACTTGGAAGAAGTAGGAATTGACACCTACCACCATACTATGTTTGAGATGTTAGGGAACTGGAGTTTTGGTGACTATTTCAAAGAAGAAGCAATCGCTTGGGCCTGGGAACTGCTTACCGATATCTTTAAGATTGATAAGGATAGCTTATACGTGACCATCTTCGAAGGTGATAAAAGTGAAGGTCTTGAGAGAGATCAAGAGGCCTATGATTTATGGAAAGGATTCATCGCTGAAGACCGGATCATAAACGGAAATAAAAAAGATAACTTTTGGGAAATGGGAGCGCAAGGTCCTTGTGGCCCTTGTTCTGAAATACATGTAGACATTCGTTCTGCAGAAGAAAAAGCGGCAGTAGATGGCAAGAGTCTTGTAAATCAAGATCATCCATTGGTGATTGAGGTATGGAACCTCGTTTTTATGCAATTTAATAGGTTGGCCAATGGTTCTCTGGAAGATTTGCCAGCGAAGCATGTAGATACAGGAATGGGCTTTGAACGTCTATGTATGGTGCTGCAAGGGGTGCAATCTAATTATGATACCGATGTGTTTAAGCCTTTAATGCGCGAGATTGAAACCATCACCCAGTCAAAATGTGGGCAAGAAGAAGAAACAGATATAGCGGTGCGTGTGATCGCCGATCACCTGAGAGCCGTGTCTTTCTCTATTGCAGATGGCCAATTGCCAAGTAATACAGGAGCAGGTTATGTGATTCGTCGTATTCTGCGTCGGGCCGTCCGTTACGGATTCACCTTCTTGGATACCAAAGAGCCCTTTATATATAAACTTGTGGCAACGCTTGTCAAGCAAATGGGCGATAGTTTTCCTGAATTGAAAGCGCAGAAGAACTTGATCACAAATGTGATTCGAGAGGAAGAGAGTTCGTTTTTACGCACCCTAGATCAAGGACTGGTTTTATTGGATAATGTGATCGCTTCCGCGAAAGGAGATACGATCAAAGGTGAAAAGGCCTTTGAATTATATGACACCTATGGTTTTCCTATTGATTTAACAGCGCTTATTTTAAGTGAGAAAGGATTGAAACTCGATGAAGCGGGTTTCAATAAGGAACTACAAAAACAAAAAGACCGTTCTCGTTCTGCTTCCAAAGTGGAAACAGGAGATTGGACAAGCTTACACGATGATGCCGAAGAGGAGTTTGTTGGGTATGATACTTTAGAAACTAATGTAAAAATTACGCGTTACCGTCGTATTGAGAGCAAAAAGGATGGAGAGTTATACCAAATGGTATTCAACCTCACGCCTTTCTACCCAGAAGGGGGAGGACAAGTAGGTGATAAAGGATACTTAGAAGCCCCTAATGGAGAAGTAGTCTATATCATTGACACCAAGAAAGAAAACAATTTGATTATTCATTTTGTCAAAAACTTACCACGCTCCACAGACGGAATATTTAACGCGGTTGTCGATACTCAGCAACGCAATAGGACAAATGCAAATCACACGGCAACGCATTTATTACACCAAGGGCTGCGCAAAGTCTTGGGGACACATGTGGAGCAAAAAGGAAGTATGGTTCATAGTCGAAGCTTGCGTTTTGATTTCTCCCACTTTTCAAAAGTGACTGCTGAGGAATTAAAGGCAG
>JBLHXM010000042.1:0-25944 GCA_047630395.1 Dokdonia sp. | reverse complement strand
AACGCGACATCACCTTGCAAGCTATCTCTTTTATAACTAGAAATTTGAATGTCGGAACCGGGAGCTAAGGCGGCAATACTATAGTAGTACGAAGCACTGCTCCAATCCGATTCGACGGTAAGATTCTTTTTTTCAGACAGCTCATGAAGGGGTTGAATCTTAATGTTTTGCCCTTCAAAGGTTCCTTTTATCCCTACTTCTTTGAGTAAACTCAAGGTCATATTAATATAGGGAACAGAGGTAATCTTACCTTTCAAATGTATTTCTAGTCCTTGTGGTAACCGAGCTGCTATGAGCATTAACGCAGAAATATACTGACTACTCACATTCGCATCTAAGGTTACTTTCTTTTTTGAAATTGCTTTTCCTATGATTGTTAAGGGCGGACAGCCATCGGATTTCAAATATTGAATATCAGCGCCTAGTTGGCGCAGGGCGTCGACTAAAATTCCAACGGGACGTTCTTGCATTCGCGCACTGCCGGTTAATGTTGTCTTTCGACCGGGTTGTGTGGCAAAATAAGCTGTCAAAAAGCGCATCGCCGTACCTGCGTGATGAATATCCACAACTTCTTGATCTGACACCAGTGCTTTTTGCATGACGGCAGCATCATCACTATTGGAAATATTGTCAATCGTCAATCCATCAAACAATGCCTGAAGTATCAGCAATCGATTCGTCTCACTCTTTGACCCTGTGATCAAAACTCGCTGTTGGATGGCGGCACCATCATGTGCTAACTGGAGGTTCATAGATGCGGTATACTATTTCAGTTTATCATTGTCATGGTGACGATCGTGATCTCTTTTGGCTTTAACATCCAATTTCTTATCAAAAGCCTCTTGTAAGTTAATGCCGGTCTGATTTGCAAGACAAAGCACTACAAACATCACGTCGGCTAATTCTTCTCCAAGGTCCTTGCCCTTATCGCTTTCCTTTTCACTTTGCTCGCCATATCGCCTGGCAATAATCCGGGCAACCTCCCCCACCTCCTCGGTGAGTTGAGCCATATTGGTCAATTCATTAAAGTAGCGAACGCCATGGTTCTTAATCCATTCGTCTACGGTAATTTGAGCGTTTTGAATGTTCATGATTATAGTTTTACGAAAACAATTTTTTCTGTTTCCTTGGCCAAGATTCGAGCATAAAACTCTTTAATATTTCCATAATTTTCAGGAGATACTAATGTGGTATTCATTTCGAAGCTTGAAACGATTTGCAAGCTACTATTTTGCCGACTAATTTTAAGGGTGTACTTGGCTATATTTTCAGGCATGGCAAAGGAAGCCGATTCAGGGGCACTCTCCACACGATATCCTTCTGGTATTTCAATGGTCACACTTTCACTCTCCAAAAAAGGATATTTATAATCAATGGGGAGTTCGCGTTCCTCATTCGTAAATGGTGATTTCTTCATACTAAAAAACAACAGTGGGTTTAGTAATAATTTATCACCAATTTCTTCGATACAGTTTTCACAACGGAAGCCAAAACGACTTGTCACTGGTTTGGAAAGATCTTTCAAATCTACTTTCAAATCATTGATCGCCTCCAAACCAAATTCCTTCGCAAAGTAATCTGCCTGATCCGTCAGCACATAGGCTCCAACTCCGCTTCGATAGTCTAAGGCCTTATTATGAGTATTCCGCATATTGACCATTCCTAATAGAGCACCGTCATCTGCAATAGATGCTTTTACAAAGCTCTGAACTTTTGCGTGTTTATTTGGGTATAAAGAGATTGCTCTTGAACTACCATCGCCTTTTACTACGCGACCTTCCCAATTAATTACTCGCGTAGGCAAGATTCCTGGAACCGTCATTTTATCGGTAGCGTCTAAGAGAATATATGTATCATCAATGATGACAGCGGCCAATACATAATTAAAACCTTCTAAAGTAGGGAATAGAGGAATCCCATGATCTTTGCTACTCACTAGCACTGGATACGTTTTTAGTCCTGATTTATCAAGTAAAGCGATCAAAGTGAGGTTAATTTCGGCCGAACTGCCCGTTTTATCAGCATACGCCTTCCGTAATGTCTCTTCAGTAAACATTCTATTTTTGCCATTCCAGGTAAAATGTTCTTGAATCTTTTTAAACACCTGATGCATCCGTTGTTTTTCTGAAGTTCCGCTTTCGCGAAAGCGCTCTCCTTCTTCTTCCAAAAACCCTGTACGCTCTAAGCGTATGCCAAAACGTTTGGACGTATTGATTTGTTCTGCAACTTCTTCCCAGGTTTGTGAATACTTTCTATCTTCTCCTGAAAAGCTTTTAATTCGAGCCAACTCATGCACCACTGAAAAACGAAAATTATTCATCTCATTAACGTGATTCTCTGGCTCTAGTGGTCGAATGTCCCTAAATCTATATTCCGAGGAAACTTGCGAGAATTTCATGTTCAACAAATCTGTGCGCTGCGTTCGTACACCAAAGGAATTTTTGTCTTCACTAGAAAAGTTAATACTACGATCTTCAAAGTACTCCTTGGGAGATACATTTGCATATCCTTTGACGAATCTATTGAATTTAAAAAATTCTGGTATTCCCACCTTAGCAAAATAGGACTGCACAGGAATATCGTCCTGAATCATCAAATCTTCGATATGCATGAATGGCGAAGTAACCTCATAATAAAATTCAATAACACTTCCTACCTTAACAGCAGGTGCCACAATAGAGATCTCTATGAGTTCGTCGCTAATTTCGGTCTCAAAGATGGCACTCTTTTTTACTTTTGTTTTGATCAACTTTCCACCTACTACTGTGTATGTAAACGCCTTAATGTGATCTATGGTAGTCTCTTGCGTTGCATTGCGGCCTAGTCGTATGATTTCAGTTCCATAATCTTTACCGCTTTCATTTAAAATTTTTATGACTTTATGAATCTTATTAACGATAAGCCACCCATTAATATCGTCTTCAATATCAAAGAAGGTTTCTCTGTTTTTTTGAAGAAACATAGCAGATGTACCCTCAGCGACTTCTGCGGTAACCTTAAGATCATCAACGGTTAACTTTCCCGGATCAAAATCCTGTGCGAAAAGCACTAACGAAAAAAAAGTAAAAATAACACTTAACAATATCTTCATTCTTAGGCTTTTTTGAGTACGATTTTCTCGTTTTCCTTTTCAACAATCATTTTAAAATATGCCTGTAAATCTTTATAATGGCCAGCATCAATAACCGGTGTTTTGATGGCATTCTGCACTGAAATTGTAATTTTACCATTATTTACTGAGGTCCCATATTTAAAGGCTCCCATTCCTTGTGACAAATTAATCACTAAGTTTTCTGGAAGAGACTCTATGGCATATCCCTCGGGAATTTCGATCGCAAAACTGTAACGATCTTCGTACGCGTATATAAAATCAATGGGATATGCTCGTTCCTCAGATTTGAAAACATTCTCTGTTTCCCCTAGATGAAAAAGAGGGGAAATATAGAGCTTACCTCCTATTTCTTCAACACCATCTTCCATTTCGAAGTTGTACTCCATAGTTACAGGTTTTGAGAAATTTTTCAGTTCTTTAAAATTTAGATCAATCAAATCAATAGATTCAAATCCCTCATCCATTATTCTCATCTGCTCACTATTGGGAACATTATCATATTTAGCACGGATCTCTCTGGCATAATGACCCGCAAACCGATTCTTAGCATTCCCCTGCAGCGTTAAATCATCATCTATACTTACTGTAATAAGCGCATTATGCAATGCGTTTTTTCTAGGATATACTTCAACAAGCCTTGAGGTGCCGTCCTCCTTAATCATTCTTCCCTTCCAGTTCAAAAGATTTGTTTTTAGAACATCCATTACACCATTCTTATCTGCAGCATCAAAAAGATGTGTTTTCCCATCTATTTTCACACCGGCAACGACATAGTTAAACCCATTTAAAGTTGGAAAGAATGGAATTCCATTGGATTTAGAACTAATTAGTACTGGGCTACTTTGCAAGCCTGCCTCCCTAAACATTCCTGTTAGCATCAAATTAATATCGGCTACATTACCCACACCATCTTTGTACGCTTTTTTTATCCCCAAATCACAGTAAACTCCATAGTATTCATTCCAGTTCATACGGTCTTTAACAAAAGTATAAACTGCCACTGCCTTATCAGAAGGTGTTGACAGCTCTGAAATTATATTCTTCACATCAGATCGATATACATTCGTCTTTTTCAATTCCATTCCAAAATTGTCAGACTTATAAATTTTCTTAGAGACTTCTTCCCATGTCGTCGTATAATTACGAACTGGGGAATTTGGAAATTTAGTAAATGCTAGTTCAAATTGTAACGCGGAGAAGAAGTTTCTAAAATTTCCAGCATAAGGTTCTTTTTTTAAAGGGGCTACATTGTCTAACTTGATGATATATCCTAATTCTCTGAGGTCTAACTCACTAATACCACGTTCACCAAAAATAGCTCTTCCATCATCAGTCCTTTCATATCTGTAGCTAATCTTACGTTGTCTTGCTTCCGTTTTAATGTTTAGAGGAATTGCACCTTTGCCATGTGTTCTATACGAAAGGTATTCAGGCGCAAAAAACTGCATCTCCACCTGATCCACAGGAATTTCTTCTTGAAACCTAAACTCATCTATACTAGAAATAAACGGAGAAGTAACCGTATACTTATACTCGATGACTGCTCCATCTTGTACGTCGGGCATTGTAAACTTTTTAATATTTCGCGATCTACTCTGTTTTTCATCAAAAATCCCAGAACCTTTTAGTTTACTCTCATTAATCTTCCCATCTACTAGTGTGTATGTTACTCCTTTCAAATTAGAAACACGCTCATTCGTACTCCCGTTTTTATACAAACTGACTCTAACATTTGCATAGTCATAGCCTTCTTGAGTATATATCTTTACGCGTTCATGAAACTCCGTAACCACCTTGAAACCTTCATCCTGCGAGTAGTCGAACTTTGTGAAGGTCTTTCTATATAGAACGGCTGCAGGGGCATCTGTATGTGTTGGGTGCGCTGTTTGAGCCAACTCGGCCTCAGAGACTTTACCAAATTTAAAATCTTGTGCCGTTGCTGTTAAAATGATACTAAGACAAGAAAACACGATGAGTATATGTAATTTCATATGGCTATTATTGATTTTTAGTTAGGACTATTTTTTGATTATCGTAACGAACCACCTTTTTCATAAAAGAGCGAAAATCTTTATACTTTTCCTTTGGGTATTGCCCTCCAAACATTGAGTACATTCTCGTGTATTTTAAGGAATGTCCATCGACACGTTCGACAGAAACTTCGTAGGTACCGAAATCACTTTGAATGTGAATAGGGTCTGGAAGATTTGCCAAAGAATAACCTTTGGGTAAGTGAACAACAACAGAATCTGTATCTACAAAACCTCGCTCAACGGTTACATCAAAAGATCTGTTTTTATATCGACTAGGCGTATTGCTATACTTATTCAATGCATTCAAACACACAATCATTTCATCGCCTGCAAACGAAGCATATCCATCTGCATTGAAAGCAATTTTTTCCTTAAAAAGAACCTCTTCTTTGCTATTTTCAATCGAAATCGAATCTATTTTCAAATTATTAATATTCTTCCAAAATTTATAATAATACTTCTTCTGGTCCCCTTCTATTTTACCATCGATAAAAAACCGATCATTGTATTGTATGCCTCTTGACGCAAGGGCTACATTGGCCTTAATAGCACCGTTCTCATCTAAGAAAATCTCTCCTTCTAATTCTTGGGTATTCTCCGTAAAGTCATAGACTGTCGTATGAACAATTTTACCACCTTCTGGTGTGAGCACCATTACGTCTCTATCATCTGTAAAATCTCCAATAAAACCAAAGGGTATGTTCTGATTCGTACATTCTAACCATATAAAGTCATCTCCTTCTGGAATTGCCAAAATAGCATGATTCCCTTGTACTGAAGCAAAGTCAGAAAGTAGATCTCGCTTTTCTTCTCCAGCATAAAGAATCGTATAATATGATGGAATTTCTGCCACATCCAGAAGAGATTTCGTATAGTTTGTAAGCGCCTTACAGTCACCATACCCCAGTTTATCTACCTGAGAAGCCAGCATGGGCTTCCATCCCCCAATACCGACTTGTACACTAATGTAGCGGGTCTTATTCTGAACGTATTCATATATTTTACGGGCCTTTGCAATATCCGTTGGCTCATCACTCACCAATTTCAAAATCTCAAGCTTGGTCTCAGCCCTTAAATCCTGTGTTTCTTTTACCAGATTCTCATCCATCCAGGCGCCAAATTCTTGCCAGTTTTTTGCTGAACCATCTACACCTTCCAAGTGAAAATGCTCGAGGGCAAATTTATAATGTGATGCTATTTTATTTAATCCTGGGCTATAGTCTTCAGGGGCCATTGCCAAAATATTCGTTGCTTCAAGGCGTACTGATCCAATTTTTTCCGTTTTGGAAAACCTTTGCGCATCGTCAAAAGACACATACCTCAGATTAAGAGAGGGATCATAACTTATGGAGTACACGCTCTTTTCTGTACTCAAATAATAAGCACCATTGGCGTACCAAGTGCCAATAAAAGCGGTATTTGCAGATTCAGTTTCAACAAAAAATTCGATGGTATATGGATAAGACGCTGTTGTGTGATCCAAATAGAGCAAGCGCGAGTCGGTAAATATACTAATCCCATCCACCGCACTTATGTCTCTGAAATCTCTCTTTTTATATTCCTTAATTTTCTTCCCGCTCGCATTGTAAACAATAGCTCCTATATTTTTTATACGAGTTACAGGATCATAGTGCATATATGACCCTACGTGGCGATCTCCATTACTATTAAGCACCGATATTACACGTTTTCTTTTGACTATTTTAGTCTTCTGATTTGGAATAGAAATGTATTCCTCCTCCAATCGGATAACACTATTTGCGCCTGCCCTAAGTTCAATGGGTATACTTGAAATCGGATATTCAATATCTTGTGCAGTACTATTTTGGCTGCTTAAAAGAATAAAAAAAAGGAAACCGTAGACGAACTTTATCATTATGATTTGGAGTGCGAGAGAAAAAAAGGGAAAATAACCAATTATACCCTAAAAAACAGGCTTTTACTCACGATTTAAAGAATCAATGGTAATCGTTACAGGTCCATCGTTCACAAGTGCTACTTTCATATCGGCTCCAAAAATACCCGTGTACACTTCCTTTTCAAGCTTTCGCGAAAGCGTACTCACAAATGTTTCATATAAAGGGATAGCCTGTTCTGGTCTTGCAGCGGCTAAAAAGCTAGGCCGATTCCCCTTTTTAGTACTTGCCTGAAGTGTGAACTGACTAATCACCAAGATATCTCCATCAACGTCCCCAATAGAGACATTCATAACACCATGTACATCGTTAAAAACACGTAGACCAACAATTTTTTGTGTGAGCCAAACAATATCTGCTGCTGTATCTTCTTGTGTGATCCCGAGAAGGACCAAATAACCAATACCAATTTCTGCTTTTAGCTCATCATTAATAGTGACAGATGCTTCTGAAACCCGTTGCAATACAATACGCATAATTACTATTCTTCGTTATAGTGATCCTTGCGGTAATGTTCTTCATCACCCGCCAGCATTTGGAGATAACTCTTATAACGAGACCAGTGTAGTTCATCATTTTCTAGTCCTTCCTTTATAGCGCACCTAGGCTCTTGATCATGCATACAGTTATTAAACTTGCACTGATCCTTCAAGGCAAAAAACTCAGGAAAATAATTTCCAATCTCCTGCGGTTCCATGTCGACAATACCAAAGCCCTTAATCCCAGGAGTATCAATAATTTTAGCATCAAAACTCAAGTCAAACATTTCGGCGAACGTAGTTGTATGCTGCCCTTGCTTATGTTGTAAACTGATTTGTTTTGTCTTCAAGTCTAAGGATGGTTCGATGGCATTGACCAAGGTAGACTTGCCCACTCCACTATGTCCGGTAAACATACTTACCTTGCCCATCATAAGCTCCTTCACTTTATCAATATGGTCTCCTCGTATGGCCGAAATCCCAATACATTCATAGCCAATTTCGCGATACATCGCAGCTAGAAATTTGATTTCTAAGAGTTCATCCTCGTTATACGTATCAATTTTATTAAACAACAACACCGTCTTAATCGCATACGCTTCTGCAGTGACCAAAAACCGATCGATAAAAGCCGTAAAAGTAGGTGGATTGTTGAGTGTTATCAGTAAAAATACCTGATCAATATTAGAAGCGATAATGTGTGTCTGCTTTGAAAGATTCACAGATTTACGAACAATATAATTATCACGATGGTGAATATGGTCTATTACCCCAGTCTCCACATCACTTTTTGTATCGAGATCAAAATCTACACGATCGCCTACAGCTACAGGATTGGTACTCTTAATACCCTGCATTCTAAACTTCCCTTTGATACGACATTCATACCAAATTCCTTCATCGGTTTTCACCGTATACCAACTTCCGGTCGATTTATATACTGTTCCTGTCATAGATGCGCTTCGACTGCAAAAATAGATACTTTTTGTAGAGCAGACTTACAAATCGCTTTTTTTAAATGGAGCCTCCACAAAAAGATTGCTTATCTATGCTTTCTAAACCCTTGATCGTCACCACAATATTTTTTACTACCATAATTCACTTAAGTATGAGAATTTTTTGGCACCGCTTTTGGTAACCGTATATTTATAACTTAAATACTATTCTTATGAAAAAAATGTTAACAGTAGCCGTTTTACTATTGATGGGCGTCACAGAACTACAAGCGCAACAATTTGAAGTAAAAGTCATCACTTCTGTAGAATCAATTGTGCCTGGCGGCTTAGGACGATCTAGAATTATCTCTGCCAATGAAGAGAGAGATTATTCCAAGTTTACCTCTACACAAACAGAAGATGACAATGGTCGCAATAAATCGAAACGAAAGGATCTTCGAGTAAAAGATTTTGAAGAAACGAAATTATTGAATTTTTATAATATCGCCGGAATTCGCTTTCAAAATATCGCAGCAAACGACGCCTTGATAGGATCTAAAATCAACACCATGCTCGCCGCCGGTTGGGACCTAGCATTTGTCACGAGCGCCGTTGAAAGTGATGCAGGAAGTGACGACGGAAAAGGAATTTTTATTACTCGTTACATATTTAAGAGAGTCAAACTACCTACTTCAAAAGAGTAAGGCGATCTGATGAAACTATACAATAAAAAACCCATCGCAAACGATGGGTTTTTTATTGTACTACTGCTTCATTCTAACTATTAGCTACTTTTTTCTGATGGTTAATAGATTCCTGGTGTACAGCTTTGAACACACGTAGAATAAACTCTTCACTTAGATTGTTCTGTTCTCCTTCTAAAATCATCTTTCCGAGAATTTCATTCCAACGTTTTGTTTGAAGGATAGACACATTGTTAGAAGCTTTTAACCCTCCAATCTCGTCCGAAATCTTCATACGCTTCCCGAGGCTTTCAATTAATTGATGATCAACTACATCAATCTGTGTGCGCAACGTATTTAGCTTGTTTTTATACTCAACAGCCTGCCCCTCTTCTTCTCGTATTTTCAAATCCACCATCATCTTAATTAATGTTTTAGGTGTAATCTGTTGTGCCGCATCGCTCCATGCATTATCAGGATCATAATGGGTTTCTACCATCATTCCATCATAATTTAGATCGAGTGCTGTTTGACAAAGATCAAAAATGATATCGCGACGTCCCGCAATATGAGAAGGATCTAAAATCAAAGGAAGATCTGGAAATCTATTTTGTAAATCAATCGCAATTTGCCATTCTGGATTGTTTCGGTATCTCGTTTTCTCATAAGTAGAAAATCCACGATGAATAACGCCAAGATTTTTTACATCCTGTGTATAAAAACGTTCTACAGCACCCAACCAAAGTGATAAATCTGGGTTTACTGGATTTTTAATTAAAACCGTTTTATCCGTTCCTTTCAAAGCATCTGCAATGTCTTGAACGATAAAAGGCGAAACTGTAGTTCGTGCACCGATCCAAAGAATATCGATATCATGCTTGAGAGCAAGCTCTACGTGATTTGCATTGGCCACTTCGGTGGTGGTCATCATGCCGGTCTCTTCTTTAGCTTTCTGCAGCCATTTCAATCCCAGCGCTCCCACACCTTCAAAATTCCCCGGTCGGGTACGTGGTTTCCAGATCCCTGCTCTTAGTACCGTTGCATCACTATCCTTTAGTTCGTGTGCGATCTTTAGCACCTGCGCTTCTGTCTCCGCACTACAAGGCCCAGCAATTACTAATGGGTGATCTAAACCAAAAGCATCTAACCAATTTCTAAGTTCTTTCTTGTTTTCCATAATCCTGCAATTTTACACCAAAATGGGTGCTTTTAATTAGTTTTCTAGTCCTTTTAAAATTTTCTTAATATGATTAGTATTCTCCATTTCCCTATAGACACTTTCAAAATCATCTTGTTCCATAAGCCCTTTAAAATGTTTTAGATTTAAGATATACTCATCCAATGTTTCTAGTATGTTTTCTTTGTTTTGTTTAAAAATAGAAGTCCACGTAGTCGGATTACTTTTTGCTAACCTTACAGTGGATGCAAATCCACTACCAGCCATATCAAAAATATCGCGTTCGTTCTTCTCTTTTTCAATCACTGTTTTTCCTAACATAAATGCACTTATGTGCGATAAGTGTGACATATAGGCAATGTGTTTATCATGTGAGACCGGATCCATATACCGCAATCGCATGCCCATATTTTTAAATAGCTCAAGCGTCTTTTCCTGTAGTTTAAAGGCCGTCTTTTCTACTTCACAAATGATATTTGTCTTGCCTGAATACAAGCCCTTAATAGCAGCGCTCGGTCCAGAAAATTCAGTGCCTGCAATAGGATGACAGGCTAAAAAATTTCGTCTATTAACATGTGTTGCTACACAGGCACATATGGCTTCTTTTGTGGATCCCATATCAACGACCATAGTTTCAGGACCAATGTGATCCAACACCTTAGGGAGCACGTTCACCGCAACATCTACGGGAATCGCCAATATCACCAAATCGGCGGAAGAGAGATCTTCCAACTGACCTTGGGCATCAATCAACTTCAAGTCAACCGCTTCGGCCATGTGCTCTTTATTGGTGTCGATTCCGTAAATCTTTGCATCCGGTTTGTGCAGGCGCATTTCTCTGGCAAATGATCCGCCTATTAATCCTATTCCTATGATGTATATGTTTTCCAAATTTGTAATTTTTCGTTCTTATTTTTGCGAAAGCATCCTTACTAATTCATTAAAATCTACGAATGGCTTCTTCAATTTCTGACTCGGTTACACACAAGCTAAAACGAATATAACCCGCTCCATTGCTTCCAAAAATGGTTCCTGGTGTGATGAAAATGAAGCGCTCCAAAAGGACCGTATCGATGAATGCTTCTGCAGCTACTCCTTCCGGTAGTTTTGCCCAAACAAACATGCCTACTCCAGTGCGATCTATCGTACAACCCAATTTTTCTGCCAGTTGATAGACAAGAGTGCGCCGTTTTTGATAGATGTGGTTCATGTGATCAAACCAATCTTTTCCTAATCCTAATGCAGCAACGGCACCCTTTTGAACACCGTAAAACATCCCGCTATCCATATTAGATTTCACCTTTAGCACTTGATTTATATGCTCCGCGCTCCCCATAACCATTCCCACGCGCCAACCAGCCATATTAAAAGTCTTACTGAGTGAATTGAGTTCTAAAGCTACTTCTTTGGCTCCAGGAATGTCTAACATGGAACGAGGAGTATCGTTGAGCACAAAACTATATGGATTATCATTGACGATGAGTATGTCTTGCGCTTTCGCGAAAGCGATCAAAGCTTCAAAAAAACCATCGGTCGCCATCGTACCCGTGGGCATATGTGGGTAATTCACCCACATGAGCTTTACATGTGTTAGGTCTTTTTTGGCCAGCTTTTCTAGGTCTGGCATCCAACCATTTTCAGCCGTTAAATCATATGGCATCGGTGTTGCTTCTACCAACTTGGTCACGGCACTATACGTCGGATACCCAGGATTGGGGATCAGTACGCTATCGCCAGGATTCAAAAAGGCCATACTAATGTGCATGATTCCCTCTTTGGAGCCCATAAGGGGTAAAATTTCTGTGGATGCATCAAGCGATACTTGGTAATGTTTCTTGTAAAAAGCAGCCATTGCCTCCCGCAGCGCAGGTATGCCCGTATAACTTTGGTACTGATGAGCAACAGGATCCTGCATCCCTTGAATCAAGGCATCGATCACAACAGCCGGAGCCGATAGATCTGGGCTTCCAATTCCCATATTGATAATTGGATGACCCGCAGCAGCAAGTGCGCGTACTTCTTTTAGCTTCCGCGAAAAGTAGTACTCTTTGGTTTCTTGTAGTCGGCGTGCAGCTTGCATTATTTTTGCATGTTTTTATATTCTCCTAATACTTTAAAATCAGTTGCCATGATCTTCATGATTTCTTTGGCTTTGACGTAATCCTCATAACGATCAAAAGTTACATCCACAAAAAAGGCATACTTCCAAGGGGAATCAATAATAGGCATCGATTGGATTTTAGTAAGATTGAGCTTGCAGTCACTCAGCACATTGAGAATCGTTGCAAGACTTCCTCTTTTATGTTCTGTAGTCACCCGGAGCGAGGCTTTGTTGGATTGTGGATCGACGGTTTTTCCATTCCTATTGAGAATAAAAAAACGCGTAGCATTGTCTTTAATCGTCTGAATAGAAGGTACTATGATATTTAAATTGTAAATCTGAGAAGCTGCAACACTTGCGATGGCCGCAATCCCAATCAGTTGGTCTTTCTCAATACGTCGAGCGACATCGGCAGTATCAATATCTTCTACCAATTTTATATGTGGATATGCCCTAAAAAACTCACGACATTGAAGATGCGCCATGGGATGAGACCACACTTCTGTAATATCCTGAATAGATTGCCCAGGGAGCGCCATCAAATTATGTTGAATAGACAAATAAAACTCTCCTTCAATAGTAACATCATATTGATCTAGTAAGGCATAATTGGAAAGTATTGCACCAGCTATGGAGTTTTCAATTGCCATGACTGCATCACTACTTTCCTTATTGAGAAGACTGTCTATCAGGAGAGGAAAGGAAGTACATTCCAGTACAGCTACCTGCTCATTAAAAAACTCCTGAGCCACCCGATGATGGAAAGAACCTTTTACTCCTTGTATTGCTATTTTTTTCATTAGTACGGCATCTTACTGTTACATCCATAAAAAATCAACACTCTTCTAACCATTACGGTTGGGCACAAAAAAAAGTCCTGATGTGTGGTCAGGACTTAATTGAGTTTCTGAGTGTGTGCTCACTACTCTACAACAGTCCCGCTCGCTTCTTATAAAAGAAGAAAGTAAAATAACTGTTCCAGTAATAAACCTTTGTCAACATTATGAATTGTTATACTGCTAATGTAGCACAAAAATATGGGCGCGCAACTTGAGGTTTTACTTTTTTACGGAATTATTATTTTGGCGTCATATTATTGACAATTATGAAATTACTATTCAAAATATGAGACAAAACTCACATATCATGTTGTTGAATAAAATTAATTTTGTCCAAGAACGTTCCTTCTTTATAACCATTGAGTTTCGTTAAATTTGTAAAAAATCATCCTATGTCTATTAGCGTTAAAGATATCACTAAGGTCTATGGCACTCAAAAAGCTTTAGATGCTGTGTCCTTCCATTTGAACAAAGGAGAAATTGTAGGTTTTCTAGGGCCTAATGGTGCTGGAAAAAGTACGATGATGAAAATACTCACCACCTATCTAACTCCTAATGAGGGTATTGCATCAGTCAACGCATATGACACCATCAGTGAGACTCAAAAAGTACGAAAATCGGTAGGATATCTACCTGAACACAATCCATTGTACCTAGAGATGTATGTACGCGAGTATTTACAATTCAACGCTGATGTATATAGAATCAAAAAAAATAGAATCGAAGAAGTCATTGAGCTCACTGGACTCACCTCTGAATCTCATAAAAAAATAAACCAACTTTCCAAAGGATATCGACAGCGTGTAGGGCTGGCAAATGCTCTATTACATGATCCAGATGTCCTTATCCTTGATGAACCTACCACAGGACTAGATCCTAGTCAGTTGCTAGAAATACGTAGCCTTATCAAAAACATAGGCAAAGAGAAAACCATCTTGATGAGCACACATATCATGCAGGAAGTAGAAGCTATTTGTGATCGTGTCATTATTATTAATAAAGGAAAAATTGTTGCCGATAATCGTTTAAGCGAACTAAGAGATGGGGAGCAGCAAACGATTATTGTTGAATTTGATTATCGTGTAGAGGATATAGCGCTTAGCAGGTTAGATCATGTGGTGACCGTCAAAAATGTGCATGATTTCTCTTATGAGGTTACCTTTGCAACAGACACAGACATGCGTGCTACTGTCTTTGATTTTGCCCACGATAATGGATTGAAAATTCTCCAGCTCAATCAAAAAAATGCGAGTTTAGAAAGTTTGTTTTTAGATTTGACAAAGTAAGATATCAGTATTCGTGCTTCGTTTCACACTATAAAAGAAGTCTCTATTTTTTTTTTGCATACACAACAGGTGTAGGTAGGATAAGTACTGATTTGTATTCACATCCTTCATTATCAGACGCAAAAAGGGAGCTTTCCCCCAAAAGCTCCCTGCTTGTTATCACAAATTGCCTTTCCTTAAAAGTCTTGGCTTTCTGATGGTTAGCAAGTTTATGCTCCCTCAAACATAAACTGCTCTGCAAATATCAGACAAAGAAGAATTATAGAATAGGGGTAAATGCCCCTATTCTATAATTATTCCTTATGTAATTGATCATTAGACAGTAAGACTTTCTAAAGCAATTGCACTTTTATATCTCAAAGACCGTAAATTCTTTCTTCCTTCTCCAGCGATAAGATGCTCTTGGTATATGTTGATATGAATCCCAGAAGAAAACTCTAGATCAATAAAGGTTTTTCTAACGTTTAAAAAAGCAACACATACGACCATGTATACTATAAAAAGGCAAATGCCATTTATACTGTTCCTCAATATCTGGTAGCCTACGTTTGATGATGACTTGGAAGCTCCATAAGTATGAGACGCCAAGATTCAAGCTTAGATAAGATGTACGCTTCTGCTGGATTCACAATCTAAAATAGGTATATTTGAGTATTAAAAATAGACTTTTTTGAAGCATCACATCCCAAAAGTTTTTGTACTTCTCATTGCTTTTTTAATTACTAAAAAAGCATACTCTCAAGAAGGCTATTTATCTACCCTTAGTTTCACAAAGGCGGACTCTCTTGTAAAAACATATCCAAACCACCTCACCTCTATAGACAACTTGGCCTATCGCATCCAAAATGACTTCACATCTCAACAAGAGCAGCTACGGGCTGCTTTTACTTGGATTGCCACACACATCATGTATGATCTCAACGATTATTATAGCCTCCGCCCACCCAAAAGAATTTACTACACCTCTAAGGAAGAACGCAGGCGTAAGTTAAAAAAAGCACAGGATCAATTGGCAGCAACAACACTCACAACAAAAAAAGGACTCTGTGAATCCTACGCCAGCATGGCCAAAGTCCTCTGTAATCGTCTAAAATTTCCAGCGGTAATTATCAATGGATATACAAAAATGGATACGCGTCTTATAGGCACAACGCCTGGCATAAAAAACCACGCATGGAATGCTGTATACTTAAATGAACGAGGGCATCTATTAGATGCTACCTGGGCAGCTGGCGATGAAACGGAATATCGAAAAACTTGGTCCTTTCGTTTTAATGACCATTATTTTCTTGAAGACCCAAGTCATTTTATTACACATCACTTCCCCGAAGATCCAAACTGGCAGCTTTTGGAAGTTCCAGTATCCAAGGCTGTATTTTTTAAAACACCCATCTTTTATGAAGCCTATTATGAAATGGATGTTACACTCTCGGCTTCCCACAATGGGACACTAATTCTAAATCCAAAGACAAGAACACTATTTGTATATTTTGATAGTAAACCAGATAGTCCACTCTTTTTCTTAACTCATTCTACAATCGAGCCCACAAAAATTAAATTAAAAAAAACAAATAGTGGATATGTAGGAAAGTGCAAGATTAAAGATCCCAATCCTAGATTTTTAACTATTTTCAAGGATCAAAAAGCCATCCTTGATTTCAAAATAGAAATACAACAAAACTAGTGGCAATCGATTTTTGCGAATATCCAAAAACAACAACGTATGAAAACAAGACGTAATTTCATCAAGCAAACCGCTATTGTAAGTGCAGGAGTGGCCTTAGCTCCAAATCTTTCTTTTGGTGCCATCACACAAACGAAGGATATCCTTCGTGTTGGACTCATTGGAGTAGGGCTTCGAGGAACAAATCACCTGAACAATCTTTTACAACGCAAGGATATTGCAGTCACTGCAATTTGTGACATTGACCCAAAACGTATAACCATCGCACAAGACCATTTGTCTAAAGCAGGTTTTCCTGCGGCAAGAGTCTTTGGTAAAAATGACTTGGATTACAAAAATCTTTTAAAACTAAAAGAAGTAGATGCCATAATCATATCTACCCCCTGGCTCTGGCATACACGTATGGCAGTAGATGCAATGAAAGCAGGAAAATATACAGGCGTTGAAGTCTCAGCTGCAAATACCATGGAAGAATGTTGGGATCTTGTCAATACGCATGAAGCCACAGGTTCTCATCTGATGATTCTTGAGAATGTGAATTATAGACGCGATATTATGGCCGTCTTGAACATGGTCAAACAAAACATCTTCGGAGAACTCCTTCATTTTCGCTGTGGATACCAACATGATTTGCGTTTTGTAAAACTCAATGATGGAAAAACACCCTATGGGAAAGGAGTCGAATTTGGCGACAAAGGGATATCCGAATCCAAGTGGCGCACGCAGCATTCGTTACTTCGCAATGGTGATGTATATCCAACGCATGGGGTTGGTCCTATGGCGACCATGTGCAATGTTAATAGAGGCAACCGTTTTGTTTCCATGACCTCTCATGCAACCAAAGGCGTAGGGATTCATAATTATATTGTCAAAAATGGCGGTAAAGATCATCCAAATGCTAAACTAAAATTTAAACAAGGAGATATTATCACCTCTACCATTGATACCGCTCAAGGCGAAACGATTATTGTAACACACGACTGTAACTCACCACGTCCCTACTCCCTAGGTTTCCGAGTTCAAGGAAGTGAAGGATTATGGGAAGTAGACGGTAGTCGCATCTATATTGAAGGGGAAAGCGATCCCCATCGTTGGGACGAAGCCAAACCCTGGCTTGAAAAATATGACCATCCTCTTTGGAAAAAATATGGGGAGTATGCACAAGATTCAGGACACGGAGGCATGGATTTCTTTGTACTCAATGCCTTTGTAGAGAGCGCTAAACAAAATATCGCTCCACCGCTAGATGCATATGATGCCGCGGCTTGGAGTGCGATTACCCCACTTTCGGAAGCTTCTATTGCAAACAATGGAGAACCTCAAGATTTTCCTGATTTCACGAGAGGCTTATGGGTGAGTCGCAAACCATATAACTGGATCAAGGATACCTACTAGTGAAAAAACTCATATCAAAAGCCCCAGGCCGTATCTGCCTTTTTGGAGATCATCAAGATTATTTAGGCCTGCCCATTATCGCCTGTACCATCGATCGATATATCACGGTAACTGCATCGCCCAACGGACAACAAGTGTCCATCATTCGGATGCCCGATATGAATATGGAACGTAGGCTCAATTTTGGTGACTACCTTCATAAAGCTAAGTCCATCAATGAGCCTCTTAAAAAAGGGGATCATTTTGTTGCAGCCTTGCGCGTAGTGCAGCGATATGGATGCTTCCCAAAGGAAGGGTTTGACATTGTAATTACTGGAGATATCCCCATAAATGCAGGACTTTCAAGCTCTTCGGCTTTGGTCGTCGCCTGGGTACAATTTCTTTTAAAAACTTATGGCTGCAACTTGGAGATTACCCCCATGCTTATCGGCCAATTGGCCTATGAAGCCGAAGTCCTCGAACATCAATCACCTGGAGGCAAGATGGATCAATACAGCAGTGCGGTTGGTGGTATTTTTCATTTAAGAACAGATGCTACAGCACAACTAACACCATTTAATAAAGTACTTAGCGGATTAATCATAGGCGAATCTGGTATCCCGAAAAACACATTGGGTCTCTTAGGAGATTTAAAAGGTTTGGCCCTGGAAGCCATTTCCCAAGTCCAAAAAGAATATCCCGATTTCGACCTCTTTTCGGCTACTATGGAAACCTATGACAACTGTAAAGATGCTCTTGACGCTCCCTTGCAATCTTACTTTCATGCAGCGATTAAGAATCACGAGCTTACACAAAAAGCATTTTTAGCTTTAAGCCAAAACACCCTCGATATTCCACGCATTGGTACCTTAATGTCTGCCCATCACCAAGTACTCAAAGAGGTATTGAAAATTACGGTTCCGCGTATTGATGCTATGATAACGGCGGCATTAAACGCCGGAGCATACGGCGCTAAGATCGTAGGATCTGGCGGCGGAGGGAGTATCTGTGCGCTGGCTCCCGAAGGAAAAGAAAAACAAATCATTGAAGCGATAAAAACAGCAGGTGCAGCAGATGCCTATGCGGTTCAGATAAGTAAAGGAGCATGTATAGCATGACAAAAACGCTGATCATATTGGCCGGTGGTGCTTCATCTCGTATGAAGAAATCCACGACCACTGAACTTTCGGAGGAGGCTATGTCTCAAGCCAACAATCGAAGTAAATCCCTCATTCTTATGAATGACCGCCCCATGATGGATTATATTTTGTACAACGCAAAATTAGCTGGCATTACGGAGGTCATTTTGGTGATTGGCCCGCAAGGCGATTTGTTCAAAACCTATTATGGGAGTAAAACGTCTGGAAATGATTTTCACGGACTTACAATTTCTTATGCTATCCAGCACATTCCTTTAGATCGTGTAAAACCTTTAGGTACTGCCGATGCCGTTTTCCAAGCTTTAGAGCAATACCCGGAACTTCAAAAAACTACTTTTTTAGTCTGTAACTCAGACAATTTATACAGTCCAAAGGTGATGTTCGCTTTGCGCGAAAGTACACACCCAAACGCACTGATCAGTTACGACAGAGGTCAGTTAAAGTATCCCATGGAGCGCATTGCCCGTTTTGCGGTTCTCAAGACAACTTCCGAAAGATACGTTGAAGGTATTGTAGAGAAACCAGAAGTCGGTGATATGGCGATCTACAAAGACAGCGAAGGTCATTTTCGCGTAAGCATGAATATTTTCAAATTTGATGGTAGCAGTTTTTTCAAACACCTTAAAAATTGTGAGATTCATCCTGTGCGGCTTGAAAAAGAGCTACCTACAGTCATCCGGACCCTTATCGCTGAAGATTCAAAAGCAATAAGAGCGATTCCTTTTGGAGAACACGTTCCAGATTTGACTGGAAAAAATGATATTACAGCGATGAATGAGTATCTTTCAAAACACTATGCCAGTTTAGACTGGACCCAAAAACCTGAATTTTTATGATTGATTTATCGGCCCTCGACATTGGAATTATTGTAACCCTTTTTGTGGTTATTCTAGGGATTGGATTCTATGTAGGTAAAACCTCTGGAAAGGATACTACACAGTATTTCCTTTCTGGAAGAAGTATGCCCTGGTGGTTGCTTGGATTATCAATGGTAGCAACAACCTTTTCTACAGACACACCTAATTTGGTAACGGACATTGTGCGTACCAATGGTGTTTCAGGAAACTGGGTATGGTGGGCCTTCTTGATCACTGGTTTATTAACCGTTTTTGTATACGCCAAATTGTGGCGAAAATCTGACGTAAAGACGGATATTGAATTTTATGCGTTGCGATATGGCGGAGCTCCAGCCCGTTTTTTACGTTCGTTCAGATCCATTTATTTGGGAGTGATTTTTAATGTCTTGGCGATGGCAGGTGTCACACTAGCCGCTATAAAAATTGGTCAAGTAATGCTTGGACTATCCCCTACAACAACGGTAGTAATTGCAGGAGTAATCACCGTTGTTTTTAGTGCCATCGGTGGGTTTAAAGGAGTTGTATATACAGATTTTATTCTATTTTTTGTAGCCATGGCAGGTGCTATAGGAGCAGCCATTTACATTGTAGGCTTACCCGAAATTGGAGGCCTAGAGAACCTTATGGCTCATGAAAATGTAAAAGATAAACTCAATATTTTGCCAGATTTTAATGATACTGAAATGATCATTACCTTACTTATTATACCGCTGGCTGTGCAATGGTGGAGTTCTTGGTATCCCGGCTCAGAACCTGGTGGTGGCGGATATGTAGCACAACGAATGCTCGCTGCTAAAGATGAAAATCACGCGATAGGTGCTACCTTCTTTTATAATATTATGCATTATGCACTAAGACCATGGCCCTGGATTTTGGTGGCTTTGGCTTCCTTAGTTATGTTCCCAGACTTAGCGAGTATTCAAGAAGCATTTCCTAATGTCACCGAAGATAAACTAGGGCATGATCTAGCCTATTCGGCGATGTTAACCAAATTACCACACGGATTGCTAGGGTTGGTTCTTGCATCATTGGCCGCAGCTTATATGAGCACGATTTCAACGCACCTCAATTGGGGAGCCTCATATGTAGTGAACGACTTTTATGCGCAGCGTATTAAGCCAGACGCTTCCGAGAAACACTTGGTAGGCGTTGGACGTATTACGACCGTGGTTTTAATGATTATAAGTGCTTTTATTGCGCTTAATCTTCAGAATGCCTTACAACTCTTCGATATCATTCTAATGTTTGGAGCAGGAACAGGATTGATTTTTATTCTGAGGTGGTTTTGGTGGCGTATCAATGCGTGGACGGAGATTTCTGCGATGATTGCCTCAGGCGTCATTTCCATCCTGATTGCTTTTACACCTGTAGGAGATCTTCTATTTGGTGAAGGGGGACTGCTACCGGCCTATGCAAAATTTCCATTTGTGGTATTTAGTTCTTCTGCAATTTGGTTAATTGTCACCTTCCTGACACAGCCAGAAAGTAAAGAAGTCCTGTACGCATTCTATAAAAAGACACAACCTGGTGGACCTGGCTGGAAGAAAGTGTTGAAGGAGGCTAAAGCCGACAATGAAACTATTGTACTTTCTACAGAAGCTTGGAGTGTTCCTTCGGGGATTTTGGCGATGCTTTTGGGATGTGTGCTTATCTATAGCACGATGTTCACTACCGGATATTTTATTTATGGTGAGACGACAAAAGCTTTTGCCCTTTTGGGTCTTTGTGTGCTTTCAGGCGGACTACTTATTATGGTTTGGAAACGTATTAAAGGAAAGGTCTTGTAGTACTTGAGGATACAACTCTTAAAACCCATTCTGAGAATTAACAAAAATTTAGTAGCACTCCCCGCTTGTCATTTTGAAGATATATATTAACTTTGTATTTCAAAGTACTTTACTATGGAGTCATCAAAATATATAGAAGACCTTGCCAGCATCAAATCGATGATGAGCAAATCATCCCGTTTTATGTCAATAAGCGGACTATCAGGAATACTAGCTGGCGTTTATGCGCTCATTGCCTTTTTCGTTAACTATCGCATACTTGCCACTGTTGTCTTACCTGGAATTTCAGTGGAAGATCTTCAGAAGAATGAACCCGAGAGTCAGGCAGAAACATTGTATGCTCTTTTAAATGCATTTACGGGTGGATATAATATTTTGGCTCTTATTGGTATTACCACATTACTAGCCGCTGTCATAACCGGAATTATATTGACAGTTCGTAAAGCAAAAAAACACAACGAAAAGATTTGGGATGCCACCTCCAGACGCTTGATCGTCAATTTTGGGATTCCCCTGGCTACTGGAGGTGCCTTTTGTTTGGTATTATTTCAATACGGTATCATTGGTCTTGTAGCTCCTTGTACACTTATCTTTTACGGTCTTGCTCTTATCAATGCCAGCAAATTCACGCTCGGAGATATTAAGTACCTAGGACTCGCAAATGTGATTATTGGTCTCATTAGTACACAATACATAGGGTTTGGTTTGTATTTTTGGGCACTAGGCTTCGGTGTACTCCACATTATTTATGGGAGTTTGATGTATTTTAAATATGACCGCAAGTAATAATAGCTAGAAACACTTTCGCGAAAGCGAACATCATATGTCCATAATCACCAACATAAATAAAGCTTTTGATCATCGGATCCGACTGGGGATTATGAGTGTGTTGATGGTGAATGAAAGTGCTGATTTTAAAGAACTCAAAGAGCTCTTGGGTGCCACAGACGGTAATCTAGCGAGTCATGCGAAAGCATTGGAAAAAGAAGCATATATCGTGGTTATCAAAGCTTTTATAGGTCGAAAACCCAATACAAGTTACCAAGCCACTCGAAAAGGAAAAACGGCATTCAAAAAACATATTGAGGCCTTGGAAAAATTATTGGGCAACAATTAACTATATTTTTTTATCATTTTACTTTGAAATACAAAGTGCTTTATATTATGAAAACACTCCGCTATTTACTTCTAGAAAAACTCTATGAATGGAGCAAAATTCCCTATCGATGGCTGTTTAAAGACGAAGCGCCATGGGATCTATCCTTGAAAGAGTTGCTCTCCTTCCCTTCTGATAGTTTGGGATATCATTTAGGCTGTTTCCTATTGAGAAATCACTTCACGCCAGAACCGCAGCTAGAAGATCACGATGTATTTCACGTGCTCACCCAAACAGGAATTTCAGTGCCTGAGGAGATTGCTATGCAGTTCTACTTGCCAGGCAATGGAAAACGCTCAGCTTATTTGTTTACGGTTTTATGTATCGGCACACTCCTCTTTCCTGATGAAGTACCTCGCTTCATAAACAGCTATCAAAAAGGGCGAAAAGCACATCGTTTTTATAACCTCAACTTTTTAAAACTATTACCAATACCACTTCAGCAATTACAACAAACCTTTAAAATCACCTTTGCATGAAAAAGCAGCTTATACTGAGTGTCGTTTCGCTAGGATTTAGCACCTTATTTTACAAACAAAACTTTGGTCTCAACATGTTGCTTTTTGCAATTATCTCCATCGTACTTGTCTCCTATTTTCGGTCTGAGGTCATAAAAAGAAAGGAGTACTGGATTTCGGCTCTAGCATATTTAATATCAGCCTGCTTTGTATTTTTTAATAATTCGGCATTATCTATTGTAAATACCTTTATTAGCTTCTTGGTTTTTGTAGGGAGTATTTATGGCATCCGGAATTCTGTGTATGTACAATGGTTCAACGGACTCTATCAAACATTCATAGGAAGCCTTCATCAAAAAATTCATAAAGAATCGATCTCTGAAGTAAAAGAACGAGTACACACTACCTACGACTATAAATTTATCCTACTCACCGTGATAATCGTTGGAAGTTTGGTTGCGATTTTTAGTTCGCTATATGGGAAAGCAAATCCTATATTCGAAAAAGGGTTAGCGGCTATTGATCTTTCATTTATCAATATTTCATGGGTTCTGTTTACCGTGATGGGATATCTCCTTTTGAACAATATCACCTCCATCGCCGAACTCGATGTCATGACGGTCCCTGAACGTGCGATTGAGCAACAATTAAAAACACGTACGCTTAGCCAACATCAGGAACACCAGATTCAAAAAGAAAACCGATTGGGCATCACTGTATTGGCAACGCTCAATGTGCTAATTCTTCTTTTTATATGCACAGATATTATATACATATTCCAAAATCCGCTAGACAACGGCACATCACTTTCTAAAACGGTACACGATGGGGTCAATGCTTTAGTCACTTCTATTGTCATCGCCATTGTCCTTATTCTCATTCTTTTTAGAGGTGATATCAACTTTTACATAGACAATCGCCGTCTCAAAACGCTCACTTTTTTATGGATTGGTCTCAACGTGATTATCATTTTAATTACTGCGTATAAAAATTTCCTCTACAGTAGCGGTTTTGGTCTTACCTATAAACGCATTGGAGTGTTTATCTACCTACTCCTTTGTATCTCCGGAATGATTACAACTTATATCAAAGTGGCACGTCGTTACGGACTTTACTATATGCTTCGTATCAATGCAAGCGTGGCTTTTATGGTGCTGGTGTTCATGGGAAGTTTTAGTTGGGATCGATCAATCACTCGATTCAATCTGGAACAAGTAGCCCAACCTGATATGGACTATCTCTATGATATGTCATACCGTAATGGGGATCTTTTACACGCTTTCGCGAAAGCGCACCCATCCAAACCCCTCAACGAAGATAAAATACTGAATAGATATGAACTCTGGCAACGCGTGCTCGCCAAAGAAACTTGGCAATCCAAAACAATATATGGCCTCTTAAACAAAACAACTTATGAAGAACCTGAAACATCGCATTAACAGAATTGCCATCTATGCTGCCTTATTTAGCTTGGCTTTTGGATTTCTGCAACTCATGATTTTCACCATATATCCTAATGAGACCTCTATTATCATTGGTATTATGCATCTATACCCAACGGTAATCGTTCATTTAGTTTTATTGAGTATCGTGATCATTAATGGCATCCTACATCAATCTGATTACCTCGAACATCTCAAAACGATTGGTTTGATGCTCTTTAATATACCGATGGCTTATCTGTGCTTCTTCTTGGTTATTTTGAGATACGACCTATGACATTAATACATGATATTTCAATATGCGAACGTCCTCCATTTCAATACTCCCAGATACGCTAGTCACATTTGGATATGGTGCTTTTACTTCTTTGTTCTATTTCGGGATGCGTGATACCGCGCAACAAAAATCATAAAAATGAAGCGTCATTGGAAAACATATCTTTCAGGATTTATCACACTCCTAGTCTTAGAAATGTGCATCGCTCTTTTTGTGAATGACACTGTGATTCGCCCTTTTGCGGGAGATATGCTAGTCGTTCTAATGTTGTACTGTTTTGCGATGACTCTCCTGTTACGTACAGGAAAAAAAACGAAGACACCTATAATCGCCATTGGTGTATTGATATTTGCCTTTTGTGTCGAAGGTTTGCAAGCAATAGATACTTTGGAGTGGTTAGGCCTTTCAGATCATCGCTGGGCGGCTATTGTTCTGGGAAGCACCTTTGACTGGTGGGATTTATTAGCCTATAGCGCTGGTACGCTTTTGATTCTTATTATTGAGAAAACGGTATAGAAAAACAACCGATGTAAACCTCTCCATATTGACAACTGTCGCCTAAAGTAACTATCGCATTTTTGAACTAATTGATGACACTTGATTTTCCCTACCTTTAACCAATCTTAACATGGATAGTATGCAGACACTCACTAAATATTGGTTTCTTGAAGACTTTAGCCTTTTTAAAAAACTAGGCCGTATTACCATGATGCGCATGTGCGAAATTCTAGAGATGGAAAACATTCCCAAAGGAAGCCTCATAACACTCCATAGCGAACACAGGAAAAGCATGTTCTTTCTCAAAAGAGGCTTGATTAAAATCGTAGATAAAAACAACGACGACCTAAAGTATATTGTCAAACCAGGAAATATTTTTGGAGAGCTTTCACTTTATGATAAAACTATTGCCGCACAAGAAGAAGCCTATGCCTTAAAAGACTGTACCATCTGCTATATTGAAGCAGATGATATGGAAGTATTAATGGAAAAACACAAGTCGCTTAAAAATGGAATCTTAAAGATTTATGGGAATCGAATCAAACGTTTGGAGCGCAAATTACACGATTTACTTTACAAAGACAGTTGGACGCGCATTCATGAGTTTATAATAAATTTTGTAGAACAGTTTGGAGAAACAAATAAAGATGGCAATACCTCTGCACAAAATATCTTGACACATAAAGAAAT
>JBLHXM010000041.1:0-26181 GCA_047630395.1 Dokdonia sp. | reverse complement strand
TATTGGAAAACCAATCGTTAAGATACCAGGCAACATCATTTCTTTTAAAGAGGCTTTTGTAGAAATAGCCACACACTTGTCGTATTCTGGCTTTCCAGTTCCTTCCATTATTCCTGGAATTTCTTTAAACTGTCTTACAACCTCATTTACCATCTCCATGGCCGCCTTACCTACAGCATTCATTGCTAAGGCAGAGAATACAACTGGCACCATACCACCCACAAAGAGCATTGCTAATACAGGTGCTTTAAATATGTTAATTCCATCAATTCCAGTAAATGTCACATAAGCAGCAAAGAGCGCCAGCGATGTTAATGCAGCAGATGCTATAGCAAAACCTTTACCTGTTGCAGCAGTTGTATTACCAACGGCATCTAAAATATCTGTACGTTCTCTAACGATAGGATCTTGCTCACTCATTTCGGCAATACCACCCGCATTATCAGCAATTGGACCAAAAGCATCAATCGCTAATTGCATCGCTGTTGTTGCCATCATTGCAGAAGCAGCTAAAGCAACTCCATAAAAACCAGCTAAAGCATATGAAGCCCAGATAGCGGCAGCAAATAATAATACCGAAGAAAAAGTAGAAATCATACCCGTTGCAAGACCGGCTATAATATTTGTTCCTGCTCCAGTACTTGATTGTTGTACGATTTTTAAAATTGGCTTAGAACCTAAGCCAGTATAGTACTCCGTAAAAGCTGAGATACCTGCACCTACAACTAATCCGACTAAACACGCATAAAAAACTCTCATAGAAGAAATCTCTTGAAGACCTTCTCCGAAGAATTCCATTTGCATTGTTTCTGGTAACATCCAAGTCACTAATCCGAAACATGCTGCAGCAACCATTAGGATTGATGCCCAGTTTCCTATGTTTAATGCTTTTTGTACATCAGCTTCTTTTGCATCGTTCGATGAAATTTTAACTAATAACGTTCCAATAAGAGAAATGATAATTCCTACACCTGCAATCGACATAGGTAATAGAATGGGACCAATACCACCAAAAGCATCTTGAATAGCTCCTCCCATATCACTAATAACATAGTTACCTAAAACCATGGCAGCTAAAACTGTTGCGACATAAGAACCAAATAAATCAGCTCCCATTCCGGCAACATCACCAACATTATCACCAACATTATCAGCAATTGTTGCTGGATTTCTTGGATCATCTTCAGGAATATCAGCTTGAACTTTACCCGCTAAATCAGCACCAACATCAGCAGCTTTGGTATAAATACCTCCACCAACTCTTGCAAATAACGCAATAGATTCAGCTCCCAATGAGAAACCAGCTAATGCTTCTAAAACAATAGTCATATCACTAGTGTTCGTCCATTCACCTCCCATAAACAGGTGAAAGAATAGAATAAAGAAAAGAGTCAAACCTAATACAGCTAAACCCGCAACTCCAAGTCCCATAACGGTACCACCACCAAAAGATACTTTTAATGCATTTGGTAAACTAGTTTTTGCAGCTTGTGTCGTTCTAACATTCGTTTTGGTAGCGATTTTCATTCCCATGTTTCCCGCAAAAGCAGAAAAAATAGCTCCAATAACAAATGCAACTACTATTAAATAAGTACTGTCCATATAAAAAGCAATACCTGCTAAAACAAGACTTGCTCCAATAACGAAGAATGTTAATAAACGATATTCTGCATTTAAGAAAGCCAATGCACCTTCGTAGATATGATCTGAAATTTCTTTCATTTTACCATCTCCAGCATCTTGTTTCATAACCCATGATTTTTTTACAACCATGTAAATTAATCCTATAAGCGCCAAAACAATTGGCATGTAAATCATTAGTGATTCCATATAAGTTTTTTTTGTTTTTAGTTAGTTTTTAAGCAGTCGCTAATGTAACAAAATCAACGCTAACAAAAAAAAGCCCCAATCTATTAGATTGGGGCTGAGGGCTAACTCGTTTATATCGCGCATTTTATACTTATATTCGATCGAAAGAATGTGTTAAAAAAACACCTTCTTTCGATCGAAACCTAGTACTAGTAGATGCTTACCTCACTACGAGGGACATCACTATCTTGGTAACGTTGGATACATTTGGCTACAATTTCTCGTGCTTCATTTACATCTCCCCATCCACCAACATCAACTTTTTTCTCTTCAAGATCCTTATATACTTGAAAAAAGTGCTCAATCTCTTTAAGCAAGTGTGGGTTTAATTCAGAAAGATCATTCAATTTACTTGCTGAAGGATCTGTTACAGGAACACAAATTACTTTTTCATCCGGTCCTTTTTCATCTGCCATATGAAATACACCAATAGGCTTTACTTCGATGACACATCCAGGAAACGTAGGTTCTGTTACCAACACCAATACATCTAATGGATCTCCATCAAGTGCAAGCGTTTCTGGAATAAATCCGTAATCTGCTGGGTACATCATTGAAGAGAAAATCATACGATCGTAGCGTATTTTCTTCAATTCAAAATCGTACTCATACTTATTACGACTCCCCTTAGGGATTTCGATCAATACGTCAAATGTTTTTATTTTTTCTGCTGTCATAATATCTTAAATGCCAAATCTCTATTTCTAAACGCTTAAAAAGGTAAAATTAGAAAAATGAGACTTGATGTGTCTATTCTGATTTCACGAAATTAAACTTTCAATTAACTGAACACCAGTTAAATACAGCCAATTAATCAAATAAAATCTCGCTTTCGGGCTGCAAAAATACGGTGAAACGACGATTCAGCCAAGGAATAGCATGTTAAGTTTGTGTTAGTATATCTGAAAGTTAGATATCAACAGAAATAAAACACACCTGATTGAATTATTAAAGACACAGATCTTGATACCGATTGAAGATATTCAATAAATAATACTGTATGTAAAAAGACGAAAACAATAATGACCTCTGCTCTCGCAAAGGTCATTATATATGTATCGATAGTTATTTTTACTATTAAAAGTAGAATCCAAACGACCCCGTAACTCCAATCCTACGAGCATCAGGCAAGTCATTGTAGTTCCCTCGGAAGTTGACATCTAATCGGAACACCTTAAAGATATTTCCAACGCCAAAACTATATTCGTAATATGGCTCCAAACTAGGTGCAATATCTGAAGGGGTAATTGGCCGTATCATTCCATCCTCAAAAAGCAAACTTTCAAAGGCAGGTCGATTTAAGTCAATATTAGCCTGCGATATATTTCCAATGACACCACGAATACTTACAATCTCTCTCAGATTCAATTTCTTTAAGAATGGAATGCGCGAAAAAATGCGCCCTCCAAAATTATGCTCTATTTGTAAAGAGGCATACTCATCGGTTGTGAATTCATAGAAGTTTAACTGGCTATAGGTATTAAAAATAGAGAACAACGACTGGTTTCCCGGTACAGGACTCAATAAGGCAAGTGGAACTTCCCCAAAAGTTTTACCTACTTCCGTAGATACATTTAGCTGTCCAAAACCTCCTATACGTATGCCTTTTTTAAACGAGAACTGCAGCTTATCATATTCAAAATCACTCCCCAACGTTCCTTCCAATCCACGAGTATAGCTAGCAAAAATACTCGGAAACCACTCATTAGCCGTTCTGCGCTCCACCCCAAAACCTGAGGTTTTCTTCCCTGGCTCCCAGATGGTCGTAAACACGAGTTCAGCCTGCGTTAAAGCACCTGTTGTAGTGGTCTCAGTAGCATCTGTAAAATAATCCAAACTAAAGGTCTCAGAAGCCGATGACAAAGATCGCAACGAAAGATCGGTACGAAATTTTAAATTGCGTAGCGGCTCAAATTCTATCGCGATATTTGATAACTCTATAGAAGTCAACTTATCATTCACTGCGGTATTTACCAGAGAAGAAGAAGCTAAATTTCTTCCCAACACATCTCTCGATGTCGTAAGACTCGCCCCAATCTGCTCCACATCTTTTCGATATCCTCCTGAAACAATCAAGCGACTCTTTTTATCGAGGAGCCACTTTCCAGAAAGTCCATATTTAAATTTCTGATCCTTGAAACCGTAGGCTGCAAATCCTTCCAAACGCCATTGATCGTTCTGACTGAAATAAGTACGGCCTCCTGTACGGATACGCAAGCCTTCTACTTCATTAAACCCAAAAGTGGAGAATATGGGTCCATAATCTAAATTCAGATCCGTAAACTCGTAATACCCTGATGCCAATACAGATCCTAAATTATAAAGGTTTCTAAATTTTTTCACTGTTTTCAAGGTGTCCAGCATCTTATAAACACCCTTCTCATCATCGCTTAGTTTTTCTTGCCTATTCTCATCCCAGAAACTATCTTCTCTATTATAGACATCTTTATCATAATTATACACCTCTTTCTTATAGAAGTCAGGATCTATTTTTTGATCAAATACATAGTCATCATATAAGGTCGTACGCTTTCCATACAAGCCACGAGACTCTTCCTTTTTATTGAACACAAAATCAGACAAGAAGTAATCCCGCTTAAGCAAAAAGGTGGTATCGTTTACGATATCAAATTCCTGCTCCATATAGATTTCCTTCACCCAGTTAATATTTGCGCTTTTGGAAAGCTGCATGTTGATCTCCTTTATCGCCCATGTAGAATCATTGACCCAAAAGTCTCCTTTAAAAGTCAATTCATTTTTTCGCCTTGGATAGTAGATAATATTATAACACCACTTATTATCAATATAAGAGCTATCGGCCAGCACGTAATTGTAGGTTTGAATACCCGTTCGTGAGATCGGACTGGTAAAACTCTTATCAAAAAACTGAAGATAGTTGCTGTACACATCATAATCATTGTACAAGTCTTTTACAAAGGAGATAATGGTTTGATTTTCACTAAAACCACTGTTCTTATTTCCCTCTAATACTTCTTTGAACTTATTGGACTCATTATCGCCATACACCTTGGACACGGCCTCGTTCACAAAAATAGGCAGATATGTCTTTCCCGTAACTCTGGACGTATCTGTTTGATCAAAAATAAACTCCATGCCACGAAAGAGTTTACTCTTAATCAAGGCGCTGTCTATCGTATTGAGATCAAACTCTAACTTTTCATACTTATCGTATCGATATTGCTTGAACTGTCGAAGTCCATTTTCACGTTTGTTTGCCCAAATTTTTCTCAGAATATCAATCGCAGGGTTATTTTTCTTAGATGTCTTTCCTGCGTACACCACTACTTCATCCATGGTTTCGGCAGCTTCTTCAAGAACGATTTTCATCTCATAAGTCACTAACTTATCTAAGCCAACTTCCATGGTGTCATACCCCACAAAGGAAATGCGTAATTTGGTGTAGGATTTGTCAGACTCCAAATAGAATCTTCCATTTTCATTGGTGATGGTGCCCTCGTAAGAATCTACAAAGACAACATTAGCAAAAGGTACAGGCTCTCCTGAGTCATCAATGATTTCTCCGCTAACTTTGGTCTGCGCCAAGATAAAGGTTGGAAGTAAAAGGAATAAAAGTACTAGTCGTTGAATTATCATACCCATAGGTCTCAAAAATAAGAGCTTCATTACGTTGTAGAAATGAAGCTCCAAAAATAAGTCCGCTTTCGCGAAAACGTTTACAAATTAGAACGGTTTAACATTCTAAATAAAATTTACTATATATACATCACCTTTTTAACCGCCTTGATGACGTCATTAAAATTAGGTAACCACTCTTCCAACAAAACGGGCGAAAATGGTGCCGGAGTATCTGCTGTATTTATTTTTATGATTGGTGCATCTAAATAATCAAATACTTGCTCCTGCACTTGGTAGGTTATTTCTGTAGCAACATTACCAAAAGGCCACGCTTCTTCCAAAATCACCAAACGATTTGTTTTCTTCACAGAATCCATGATCGTCTTATGATCCATAGGGCGCACTGTGCGCAAATCGATAATTTCACATGAAATACCTTCTTTCTCGAGTACATCGGCAGCCTTGTAGGCCTCTTTGATGATCTTTCCAAAAGATACAATCGTTACATCTGATCCAGCTCTTTTGACATCGGCAACACCAATAGGAATTAAATATTCTCCTTCTGGAACTTCTCCTTTATCGCCATACATCTGCTCAGACTCCATAAAAATAACGGGGTCGTTATCGCGAATGGCTGATTTTAACAAACCTTTTGCATCATATGGATTTGAAGGAACAACTACTTTCAATCCTGGAGTATTAGCAAACCAGTTTTCAAAAGCTTGTGAATGCGTAGCACCCAATTGCCCTGCAGAAGCCGTAGGACCTCTAAAAACGATAGGACATGGAAACTGCCCACCAGACATCTGTCTGATTTTGGCAGCGTTGTTTATGATCTGATCAATCCCGACAAGCGAGAAGTTAAAGGTCATATATTCTATAATTGGACGACAGCCCGTCATCGTACTTCCAACACCAATACCGCTAAAACCAAGTTCAGCAATAGGAGTGTCAATCACACGGTCAGCACCAAATTCATCTAGCATTCCCTTGGATGCCTTGTAGGCACCATTGTACTCTGCGACTTCTTCTCCCATCAAATATACTGTCGCATCACGACGCATTTCTTCACTCATCGCCTCACATACCGCTTCTCTAAATTGGATTGTTCTCATTAATTATTTGGTCTTTTTTATAACGTCAACAAAAGTAAGCAATTCTCCGAGGTCAGAAAATGCCATTTTTATAAAATTTTACTATGCATGCATAGTAAAATGTAGCTTTTTTACCTTATTTTTGTTTCGAAAACGAAATAGTAGTATTGTTGGCGTATTTTTGCACGCTCAACAAACAGCTTCAAAAAAATAGAGTTTATGAAAATATTAGTGTGCATTAGTCACGTACCCGATACCACCTCTAAAATCAACTTTACCGATGGAGACACGCAATTTGACACCAGCGGTGTTCAATTTGTGATCAACCCTAATGATGAGTTTGGCCTTACACGTGCCATGTGGTTCAAAGAAAAGCAAGGCGCATCTGTAGACGTTATCAACGTAGGTGGAGCCGAAACTGAACCTACTTTACGGAAAGCATTAGCCATTGGCGCCGATGCTGCCATACGCATCAATACTCCAGCATTGGATGGCTTTCAAGTAGCCAAAGAAATTGCTGCCGTTGTCAAAGATGGTGGGTATGATCTTATCATTGCCGGCCGTGAGTCTTTAGACTACAACGGAGGAATGGTACCTGGAATGCTTGCTGGATTGACTGGAGCCAACTTTGTAAACACTTGTATCCAACTCGACGTGGACGGAAGTAATGCGACTGCTGTACGTGAAATCGACGGCGGAAAAGAAACTGTTGCGACTTCGCTACCACTTGTAATTGGTGGACAAAAGGGATTGGTAGAAGAAAGTGATCTTCGTATTCCTAACATGCGCGGTATTATGATGGCCCGCAAAAAACCTTTAACCGTATTAGAACCAAACGGTGCCCCAGCCGAAACAACTGTCATTTCTTTTGAGAAACCAGCGCCTAGAGGTGCTGTGAAGTTGGTTGACACCGTAGACGAGTTAATCGATCTATTGCACAACGAAGCAAAAGCCATCTAACCCTAAAAAGAAAAGATTATGTCAGTTTTAGTATATACAGAATCAGAAAACGGAGTCTTCAAAAAAACGGCCTTTGAAGTAGCGAGCTACGCTAAAGGAATTGCCGATATGATGGGAACTTCTGTAACCGCTATTTCCATTAACGGTGGTGACACATCACAGTTGGGTGCATATGGAGTAGACAAAGTGTTACAAACCAAAGACGCAAAGCTAGATGCCTTTACGGGTTCCGCTTTCGCGAAAGCAATCTCACAAGCAGCAAAAGCTGAAGGCGCCAAAGTGGTCGTTTTAAGTCAGAGCGCCAATTCAAAATACATCGCTCCCCTACTCGCTATCGAGTTGGAAGCCGGATACGCCTCAAACGTGGTTGCTTTGCCAGAAAGCGCAACACCCTTTACAGTAAAGCGTACCGCATTTACAAATAAAGCGTTTAGCAGTACTGAAATCAATACCGATGTAAAAATCATTGGTTTAGGACAGAACGCTTATGGCCTAAAAGAAACTTCAGGAGCTGCGGCGGCTGAAGATTTTGCAGTAGTCTTAGAGGACGCTGATTTTGGCGTAAAAGTACAATCTGTAGATCGTGCAACAGACAAAGTATCAATTGCAGATGCTGAGATTGTTGTTTCTGCAGGTCGTGGAATGAAAGGTCCAGAAAACTGGGGTATGATCGAAGAAATGGCTGAAATCTTAGGAGCAGCGACCGCTTGTTCAAAACCAGTATCAGATTTAGGATGGAGACCTCACGGAGAACACGTAGGACAAACAGGGAAGCCTGTAGCGACCAACTTGTACATTGCCATTGGAATCTCAGGAGCGATCCAGCACTTGGCAGGAATCAACTCTTCAAAAATCAAAGTAGTGATCAATAACGACCCTGAAGCGCCTTTCTTTAAAGCCGCCGATTACGGAATTGTAGGAGATGCTTTTGAAATTGTTCCTGAACTCAATGCAAAACTCAGAGCTTTCAAAGCCGCGAATTCATAAGGATTCACATCTTTATATAAAAAAAGGAGCAACCGCGGTTGCTCCTTTTTTTGTTTCGTTTCTCTTTTGGAAGTCGAAGAATAAATACTTTGAATTCTTAAATAAATTTACTTCTTCAAAACCTTCTTCGTAAGAACCGCATCCCCAAGCTCCATGCGCACAAAATAAACACCTGACGGTAGTAATGTCATATCTAAGGAGCCACTCAAAGTGTCAGTAAGCGTCATCATTTTCTTTCCTAGAATATCATAGACCGTAATGGTGTCCAATACCAATTGCTCACTATTTTGTATCGTCAAAACATCCACCACTGGATTGGGAAAGACGTTAACTGTATCTAAGAGATAATCCTCCACACCAATCGTACATTCTGTTTCTGAAAACTGAGTGCCCGCATCTAGTGGCCAACTACCATAAGGAACGTCTCCATTGGTGGCAGCTGTTTCATCATCTACCAGAATACATGAAAGATTAGGCGTTTGAAGCGCATTCATACCTATCAAAATATCATTGGCTCCATTTCTGAGATCAAGACTAGAAATATCTGTATTCTCAACGCCTAAAGAAATTAAGTTAGGGTTGTTACTAACATCTACACTTGTCAAATCATTAGAAACTCCTGTGAAATTCATATCAATAAGCCCCAACCTAAGTCGTTCTAACATAAAGTTAGTACTGACGTCTATACTCGTCAATCCGCAAGCCTCGAACTCTGCAACCTGTAAATCCGTAGTTCCATCAAGATTTACATCTGTAAGTGTAAAAACAAAATAGCTATCCAATATCCGTAACCGAGGGTTTGCAGAAAAATCAAGTGTTACAAACTCATTATATGGAGGTATATCTTCAGCTTCATTTCCCAAATACACTTCCTCTAAAACCAGATTATTGGAAACGTCAAGATTCGTAAGTTCGTTATCATGAATTTCAAGTATCCGCAAAGAAGTACAATTCGTCAAATCTACATCTTGTACTTCCGAAAAACTAGCATACAATTCTTCCAGCAAAACATTTGATGTTAAATCCAAGGTGCCTTGTACCATATTTCCGCCACAAATAAAAACCTTCAGAGCCTCAAAATCCTCGAGGCCTGTAAAATCTTCAATATCTTGTGCTTGAACATTTAACATTTCAAGTGCTTCTATGTCTACAGTTAAGACCTGTTCATTAACTATTCAATCACTATCCATCAAGGACTGCACAAAATTGGTATCTGAAATACTCGTTGACTTGTCCCTAAGCGCAGATACTGCGCAGCGCAGCGCAGCACAAAACACACAATCCCACTTCTTTAAGTAATATTATTCTAATCGTTATTTTTATGATCACTTCTTCTTCTACAAAAACTGCGTTCAAGATTTTTTTAATTTAGTATATCCTCAAATACAGCACCCTTCATTCTAGGACCATTGCGGTTAGACCACACTTTTTATGGGGTAAAAATGAAGAAGCCATATGAATAACCACCCAAGAGTATTTTGCGAGCTATAATCCAAACCCTTTTCCTATTTTTGCAGTTATGAGTTTAGTGCGCTTAAACATTAAAGGGATTTCATATAGCCAAACGCAAAACGGAGCCTATGCCCTTATCTTGAATGAAGTAGACGGAGAACGTAAACTTCCTATTGTCATCGGTGCCTTTGAAGCCCAGTCTATTGCGATTGCATTAGAAAAGGAAATCAAACCACCTAGACCCTTGACCCACGATCTATTTAAGAATTTTGCCGACCGCTTTGATATCGTTATCAAGCAGGTGATCATTCATAAATTGGTAGACGGCGTCTTTTATTCGAGCATCATTTGCGAGCGCGATAAGATTGAAGAAATTATTGATGCCCGTACGAGCGACGCTATTTCATTAGCCCTACGTTTTCAAGCACCTATTTTTACCTATAAAAACATTTTAGACAAGGCCGGTATCTTCTTAAAAGGAAATACAGACCCTACAGAATTCACCGATGAAGATGAAGTCCTCATGGATGAAATCGTTCTAGAAGATGAATTATCTAGTGACAATGATTTCAAACGCATGTCCCTTCAAGAATTACATACACACTTAGAGCAGGCCGTCCAAAATGAAGACTATGAACTGGCTGCACAAGTTCGCGACGAAATTTCAAAACGTAATTAAGCCAGTTCTATATGCGTACACTTATACTTATCGCACTATTGTTTGTATCCCCATTTTCGCTATTAGCTCAAGAAACAGCAGTAGTAGCTGGTGATGTGATCCCTTCGCAAGGGTTCTCTTTCAATAGTTTATGGAGAGGTGTATTAGGAATGGTTTCCTTATTATTTATCGCTTATCTTTTTAGTAATAATCGAAAAGCCATCAATTGGAAAACTGTCGGTATAGGGCTCGCACTCCAATTGGTAATCGCTGTAGGTGTTCTTAAAGTTCCTTTTATTGAGAAAATCTTTGATTTTGTAGGGACCATTTTTGTAAATGTATTAGAATTTACACTGGCGGGAAGTAATTTCTTATTTCAAGGTCTTGTAAGTGATACGAGTACTTTTGGATATATTTTTGCCTTCCAAGTATTACCGACCATTATCTTCTTTTCTGCCCTGACATCCGTCCTCTATTACTTTGGAATTATACAGAAAGTAGTTCGCGTATTTGGGTGGCTATTGACAAAGCTTTTGGGCATCTCTGGTGCAGAAAGCTTGAGCGTTGCTGGAAACATTTTCTTAGGACAAACAGAAGCACCCTTGCTTATTAAAGCATACCTGGAAAAAATGAACAAGTCGGAGATCCTACTTGTTATGATTGGGGGTATGGCGACAGTCGCTGGAGCAGTACTTGCAGCATACATTGGGTTTTTAGGAGGTGATGACCCTCTGCAACGCCTTATTTTTGCAAAACACTTACTGGCAGCCTCTGTAATGGCCGCACCAGGCGCTATTGTAATTTCTAAAATACTCTACCCACAAACGGAAGAAATCAATACGGATGTAACAGTATCTTCAGAAAAAATAGGATCAAACATCTTAGATGCCATTGCAAATGGAACCACAGAAGGTTTAAAGCTCGCCGTAAATGTAGGAGCCATGCTCCTCGTTTTTGTGGCTTTTATTGCGATGCTCAACGGTATATTAGGATGGGTAGGTGATGTCACAACAATGAATGAATGGATGGCTGCTAATACTTCATATCCTGAACTATCTCTAGAAGCAATTCTTGGGACCATATTTTCACCACTCATGTGGCTTATTGGTGTGGCAACAGAAGATGTAATGATGATGGGCCAACTTTTAGGAATCAAACTTGCTGCTAGTGAGTTTGTAGGTTACATCCAACTTGCAGATCTTAAAGACACAACCAATGCTACTCACCTCAATTATCAGAAATCGATCATTATGGCAACCTATATGTTGTGTGGTTTTGCAAACTTTGCCTCTATTGGAATTCAGATAGGCGGTATTGGATCATTAGCGCCAGGACAAAGAACTCAACTCTCTAAGTTTGGGATGAAGGCCCTACTAGGAGGCTCTATTGCTTCACTTATTTCAGCAACTATCGCTGGAATGATTATCGGGTAATACTCCCTTTCAGCCTATGGAGGTGTATCCTAATTTTCTCGAATTTCGAACCTGCCTATTCGGAAGGCTGCAGCACATTTCAAAACAATAACAAATACAAAAACAGCATACATAGGCAAACCTCCAAACATATTGTTTGAAGGTCTGTGGTTTTAGAGTGACCTGCAAAAAGCCCTAATTAATCACCCAGCACTCAGCAACCACTTTCATTGCGAAAACCTAACGTCTAACTCAAACGTCAATCATATTCGTTAAGGCCGTAAATGACCTCTTTCATTTTACTTCCATTAATCTCTACAGGCTTATATGCCGTGTGGAACTTCTCAATCGCCACATCAATACTTAGCTTTAAATTTTTGTAATCTGCAGGAATCTGCGCACTACATTGGTCTTCATTCTCATAGCTGCTAAGCATAATACCAAACTTTTCATAGAACTTGGCGCCTTGATCAATAAAGGCATTGTATTGCGTGATAAATTGTAACAGCCTATCAATTGGAAACTCAAGGTTCACCTGCATCTTATGTGCTTTATAGCGTTTTTCCTCGTCCAGAAGTGCTTTATTGAGTACCTCAATATAGGTTGCCAAATGTTCCCTCACCCGATCCCAATCGTCAGAATTCCGACACTCTTTTAGTGGAGTATTATATTTAATGGGTTTTGTGAAATCCACAAACAACTGCTGCAGTTCTTTAATGATATTATCATTACTCTTTTCAAGGAAACGCGTCTCAAAATAAATGGTATTCAAATCATTGTGCATGCGCAGGGTAAAATCCAGTATACATTCAACTTTAGCAATACTTGCTTCCTTTTCAGCAGTAGGTGTATTGCCTGCGCTAAATAAGGATACAAAGGAGTGAATAATAGATGTATAGATATTATCACCCAATAAACCCGATAGCGCAAAACCCGTTTTTTTACCCTGCTTTTTGCGAATCAAATTTTTGGTATGCTCAAAGGCGGGATAGTGATTAGGATTAGAGATCTTATTGATCTCACTGAACGTGCTCACTGAAGCAAAATGATGGTCTAGTGCAAGGGTTTTTTCATAAAGGATTTTTATAATTTGGAGTCCTTTGATATAACGTATCTTGCTGATATCAGAAATTTCATTTCGCCTAAGAACCCTGAGTGCTTCTCTTTTTGCTTCTTTCAGCAGAAAAAAGTCAATTTTTTGCTCAGCCGTAAAAGCAGCACTCAGCGCTGTGGAAATCACTTTCAATTCGCTGCGTAATCCTGCTGCTTTTGAGGTATAAAACTGTTGTGTATTTTCAACTTCTTCATTCAATGCGGCAATAACTTGCTCGAATTGTAACGTATCCGTCTCATTGACCATGGGTGCTTCGGAAGCAGTAATGGATGTAACATTCCAGATGTTGACCAGACACCAAAGGATATATATTTTCTTTTTCATAATTATTTTCTAAGGTCACATACTGTTATTCAGTTTCACCTATTAAGGTAATATCGATGTAATTTTTACTGATTATCGTCAAGTAGGATTTCGCTTCTAAAAGCGGATGCATGGTCCGCATATCTTCATTGATGTATTGCAACACTTCGCTATCAAAAGGCTCGTTTTCTGGCAATTCAAATATCAAGTGCTTTTGATTGCTTTTCGTGATTCGTTCTCCAAACAATTGAATTTCGTCTGCGGTGGTAATCTGATTACGATGAATCCGCAAGATGATCACCGTTTTACCAAGTATATAGGTAGAGTTGTATTGTGTTGGGAACTGTGTTGATGCCTTTGATAGCTGTTCTTTGCAATGGAACCCTCTGCGCACCCCGCAATCGATATGTTTAAAATTTAATTTCATAGAAATCTTTTGAGTTTGGGCAGTAGCAGTAAGGCACCATAGAAATATGATGAGGTATATTGGTTTCATAATAATCTTTTAGTTTTATGGAAGTTCTTTGAGCGAAGGGGCTTTCTTTTCTTTAAAGTAAGGCCTTAATAAAATATATGAAATGGGCAGAAAAATCAACACACTAACTCCTACCATAATGGACAAACTCATCAAAAAATCATTGAACGTGTACTCTTCTGATGCCCTCTCAATAAATAATAACTGAGATTTATAAGATCCTAGATAATTTACAATAGTATGAAGTGCGATGACCAAGAACACATTTCTGAACCGAATCAATAATGATTGAAACAAAATACCTATCGTAAAAGCAAAAACGATCTGAACAATAACGCCATAAACTGCCACATCTGGGTGAAAGGCATTCGTTCCATGTGCAACTGCAAATAGCAAACTAGTAATAACAATTACTCGCAACATTTTTTTGGAAGTATATATTTTTAACAACCCATCAAAAACATATACCCTAAATAACAACTCTTCAAAGGCCGCTACACATAAACAACTCACAAAAAACAATGCGTTATTCAAAACGGGTATAGCCTCTGTCTCATCGGAAATACTCCATAAGGCCCAATATCCTATAACTGCACAAATAAGCAGAAATAAATACTTTTTATTCCATATTTCTATGTCAATTTTTGATGTGTAGATAACGATAAGCACCCCAATAATCAAACATAGCTTATGACTAATCTGTAAAACATATTGTAATGGGTATTCCGAATCCCCAACACTCAACCTTAAGGCGAGTCGAATACCAAAATTCAAAGCCAAAAAAAACAATAAAACAAATAGTACTTTTTTCATAATGATCGTTTTTAAAAAAAGGCAAGAAGTATTCCTCTTGCCTTTCAGTTTAATTTATTCTAGTCCAACAGATACTTCACAATCGAAAAACTCCACACACTGGCATGGGCTACTCATAGGCCAACAGCTGTTATACCATGTCGTTTCAGGACAGGTAACGAGTCTAATTTTACAACTCAATCCTATACCGCGTTGACTCGAAGCATAGATGCCTTTTCGAAAACTCAACAACTCCTGGGTATACGCAAATGCATTACTTTTTGCACCACGCGCACTCAGGGCCTCAGCCGAGCCTTTAACACGATGTGTCGTTACAGAAGTAAAAACACCATCCCCAGCTACTATATCATTGAATTTCCCATTGTCAGAATACTCAACGCCATTAATTCTATAGGCTGGCAACAATTTTCGGCTGTCATTAAAGTTGACTAATTCCAGCGTAAGTGACTTTTTGAGTTCCGACTTCCCCAAGAACTCACTCAAATCCTGAAGTATTAAAACGGACTCTTCGAATTCGGTTGCTGAGAGGGCTACAGAATTTCCTGGGTTCTTTGGATCAATAATCGTTTTACCCCCTCTCGATTGTCCAAATGCGCTTACTGAAAAAAACAGCAACAAACTCATAATAAACAATGTACTTATATTTTTCATATCTCTAAAGTGTTAATTTGATGTATACTCTTCCTACTCTTACGCTTTTCGGATACCGCGGCTTTTTTTTAGGTGCTTGCCGCACCACATAAACACTTGACATTTTTTTAAAACTTTAGTATATTTAATATAAAATAGACAGTGTTTGTTTTTTCTAAAACTCCGAGAACTCTTACCTAGTAAGTAATTTCTCTTTTGTTGCTTTTCTCTGTCATTGATTTTCTGGTTGTTTTTTATTTTGAACAGTATAAAATTCTATAGAAAATGGGCCGTTTACAAACACTTTTCTGGCAGATTCATCAATCTTCAAAGCCAATAGATGAATCTGCCAGCCATATACGGATCGCAATAGATTCCACCTACTACGTCAAAATGCTAGCCGGACTGGCAAAATACCCACAGGCAACACGTTAATAACTTCCTAATAACTACCCTACTATTTTCTATTCAAAACTGACGGGTGTTTTATATTTTAGACCGCTTGTAAAATGGAATCGATGTCCAAAAAATTACAATTGTTAGCATGCTACTTTAAATACGCTTAACGCCACTTTATGAAACAATATCACGACCTCATCCGTCACGTACTGGAACATGGAAATCAAAAAGGAGATCGCACCGGAACAGGAACAAAAAGTGTTTTTGGATACCAAATGCGCTTTGACCTTTCCAAAGGCTTTCCCATGGTCACCACCAAAAAATTACATCTAAAATCCATTGTACACGAATTACTTTGGTTCTTAAAAGGCGATACCAACATCGGATACTTGCAAGAAAACGGTGTTCGTATTTGGAATGATTGGGCCGATGAAAATGGAGATCTCGGACCGGTATACGGCTATCAATGGCGGAACTGGAATGGCGACGAAGTTGATCAAATCAAAGAAATTGTAGAAACCTTAAAAACCAATCCTAATAGCAGACGGATGCTCGTGAGCGCTTGGAATCCTTCAGTGCTTCCAGATACGACTGTTTCATTTTCAGAAAATGTCGCCAACGGAAAAGCAGCACTCCCACCCTGCCATGCCTTCTTTCAGTTTTATGTTGCCGATGGAAAATTGAGCTGCCAACTTTACCAACGCAGCGCCGATATCTTTCTAGGCGTGCCTTTTAACATTGCGAGCTATGCACTGTTTACAATGATGATGGCGCAAGTATGCGGCTATGAGGCTGGAGACTTTATTCACACCTTTGGTGATGCACATATCTACAGTAATCACATGGAACAAGTAGAGCTACAATTGTCTCGAGAATTCCGTACTTTGCCGACCGTGAAAATAAATCCTGCAGTAAAAGATATCTTTGGCTTTACTTTTGATGACTTTAGTTTGGAAAATTATGATCCCCATCCGCATATTAAAGGGGCGGTGGCCGTTTAAAACCTCAATACTATAACCTACACATAACTACATAAAATGAAAAAAGCCCTAATGATTGCCCTATTCCTTGTAAGTGCCGTAAGCTTTGCACAACAAAAAGGAACATTGAAACAAAATGGCATTTCTGTAAAAGGAAACACGCTTACCACAAGAGAGGTACCTCCAACGTGGCCTGGATGCAGTGGTTCTATTACCCAAAAGAAAAATTGCTTCAATCAAAAATTAGCAAATCACGTCGTAAAAGGATTCAAATTCCCAAAAGGCCATAAGCCTGGAACTAAAGTGACAGTAACTTTTGTGATCGATAAAAATGGAGATGCCGTCGTCAAAAAAATTGCTGGTGGACCTAAACCACTTCAAGACGAAGTAAAACGTCAAATAGGATCTTTACCTAAAATGAAGCCAGGCCATATGGGCGGAACTCCAAGAGAGATTCAATATACAATGCCTTTTACATTCTAAAAGAAACGCTTTCGCGAAAGCGAAATACAGACCATAAAGAGCAACTCGATACAAGTTGCTCTTTTTTTATTCTATCCTTTAACGTCCCATTAACGCGCTCTGATTTTCTTTAACGCATAAAAAACACGAACTTTAGGGTGACCAAAAAAAGGTCACTTTTATATGATCGCCACCCAATCGTTAGCCAACCCACTTAAAGAGACACGCGCACATACAGAAATCATCTGTAAACCACTACAGATAGAAGACTATGTAGTGCAACCCATTTCCGATGTGTCTCCTCCAAAATGGCACCTAGGTCATACTACTTGGTTTTTTGAAGAGTTTATCTTAAAACACCATATGCCTGGATATACCTTATTCAGCGCCGATTTTGCCTTTGTCTTCAACAGCTATTACGAAAGCATTGGGAAGCGTGTGGTACGCACAGACCGGGGTAACCTTTCACGGCCAACCGTAGCGGAAGTCTACGCATATAGAACTTATGTCACCGATGCCTTAACGAGATTATTAACACAAGGATCAACTCCGGAAATCAATGAACTCCTGACCATTGGCATTCACCACGAGAAACAACATCAAGAATTACTCTTGACAGATATAAAATATATTCTTGGGAATAACCCCTTAATGCCACTGTATGATAGTGACGCAAGCTTTCGCAAACCTACGGATCCGGCAGGTAGGAGCCTTCTAAAAAATAATCTCGAAAACACAAACTGGATCTCTATTGAAGAAGGCGTTTACGAAATTGGCCACCAAGGAGATGATTTTTGCTATGATAATGAACTAGGGCGTCACAAAGTATATCTGCATGATTACCAAATTTCTGCAGATCTCATCACCAATAAAGAATGGATTGCATTTATAGAAGCTGGAGGTTACAGTACGACACTCCTCTGGCATGCAGAAGGTTGGGACTGGAGACACACAAATCAGATTGAAGCACCGATGTACTGGCACTTCATTGACGAACATTGGCATCACTACACTTTTGATGGCTTACAAAAAGTAAACCCAGCAGCTCCCATTACTCATATCTCCTATTTTGAAGCCTTTGCTTTTGCTCAGTGGAAAGAACAACGCCTTCCCACAGAATTTGAATGGGAAGTAGCGAGTACCTATTTTGAATGGGGTAACCGCTGGGAATGGACAGAAAGTGCCTATCTCCCCTATCCAGGATATACCAAAGCACCTGGAGCTCTCGGAGAGTATAATGGTAAATTTATGGTCAATCAAAAGGTGCTGCGCGGAGGTTCCGTCGCGACCCCGACTCAACATACACGGGCTACCTATCGAAACTTTTTTCAAACACATACACGCTGGCAATTCACAGGACTCCGTCTTGTAAAATAATTGAAAGGCAACCCATCAAACACCGACTACCATTTTATGACAATACATACAAAGACTTCCTCTATCTCCAACTTTGAAAAAGAAATTGCCGAAGGACTAAGCTCTTACCCAAAATACCTTTCTTCAAAATATTTTTACGATGCTGATGGAGACAAACTCTTTCAAGACATCATGGCCATGCCCTCCTATTATTTAACCGATGCTGAGTTTGAAATATTTGAGACTCAAAAAAACACTATTGTCGAAATATTCTCTGATGAAAAGGGGTTTGAACTCATTGAACTAGGCGCAGGAGATGGCAAAAAGACTAAGATCCTTTTAAAAGAACTCGCAAACCAACAAAAGGACTTCGTATATCTTCCTATTGATATTAGCCAGAACGTGCTTAATGGCCTAAAGACAAGCGTGAACATCGAAATTCCTGAAGTCAACATAAAACCACAACAAGGCTCTTATTTTGATGTCTTAGAGCAGCTGGCTCAATACAATAGCAGAAAAAAAGTAATCATGGTTCTGGGCTCTAATATTGGTAATTTAATGCACCCGAAAGCGATTGACTTTCTGCATAACATTCAGGATGCGATGAGTTACGACGACCTCCTTTTCATGGGGTTTGATCAGAAGAAAAACCCACAGACCATTCTAGATGCATACAATGATGAAACGGGCATAACAGCAGCGTTTAATAAGAACATCTTACATCGTATCAACAGAGAATTGGATGCAAATTTTGAAGCAGAACAATTCAAACATTGGGAGGTATATGATCCCGAAAGCGGTACGGCCAAAAGTTATTTGGTGAGTAAGAAAGAACAAACCGTAGAAATTACTAAGCTAGATCTATGTATTCACTTTGCGCCCTGGGAGTCCATTCATACGGAAATCAGTCAAAAATATGATGACCAAATTGTCACTTGGCTCGCAGAAGAATCCGGTCTTCAAATTACCCATCAATTTACAGATAGCAACGCCTACTATAAGAACTATATTTTCAAAAAAAGACACTAATAGAACTCCTTAAAACCATACTCTTATGAAAGCAATTTGGAACGATACCGTGATCGCAGAAAGCACCATCACTGTAGTCATTGAAGGCAACCACTACTTTCCCCATGAGGCAATTCACAAAGAATTTTTCACCGCAAGTGAAATGAATTCTATTTGCCCGTGGAAAGGAAAAGCACACTATTACACCCTCGTGGTCGAAGGAAAAGAAAACACAGATGCAGCTTGGTTCTATCCTGAAGTGAGTGCACTGGCCAAAGGCATCAAAAATCATGTGGCCTTCTGGAAAGGAGTCAGCGTGGTGGATTGATACTCCCTAATTGTCCTTTCCAAATATTTTGATTAGAGAGATTAAGGTAAACGTTACGAACTTCATTTTCCTGACTTTTCACTTTTCATCCTATGTCTTGATCCTTAATTCCCCCGCGCTATATACACTGCACACACTATCCCTTGTTCCAAAAAGAGTCAGTGCTATGTGCGTATGTACCGTTCTCCAATCCACGATTACGAATCATCAATCTCCCATCATTTTCTTTCTGCATCGCTCTTTTATGCCTATTTTTATGGTCATAAGATATTTACATGAATACGACCAAGATGACCTATGAAAACAGCCTCGCTTTCGCGAAAGCAGCCGATAAAAAGGACCCTTTAGCCGAATACCGCGAACAGTTTTATCTTCCCCAAGACAAAGAGGGAAACCCACTCGTGTATATGTGTGGTAATAGTCTCGGTTGTCAGCCAAAAGCTGTTGCCCAATATATTGAGCAAGAACTGAACGACTGGGCTGATCTAGGCGTAGAAGGACATTTTGACGCTGAAAATCCCTGGATGCCCTATCATGAATTTCTAGGAGAATCCATGGCAAACATCGTAGGTGCAAAACCTACGGAAGTGGTGGTGATGAACACCTTGACGACCAATCTCCATCTCATGATGGTTTCCTTTTACAAGCCCACACCAAAACGACATAAAATCATCATCGAAAGTGATGCGTTTCCGTCCGATCGATATGCAGTCGAGAGTCAAATCAAACATCACGGCTTAGATCCTGAAGAAAGTCTGATTTTATGGAAGCCCAGAGCGGGAGAAGAACTCTGTCGCTTTGAAGATCTTGAAGCGCTCGTTAAAGAACATTCAGATAGTATCGCTCTCTTCCTTATTGGCAATACAAATTACTATTCTGGACAATCCTTTCCAATTAAAAAAATAACAAACCTCGGACATGCCAATGGGTCTGCCGTTGGTTTTGATCTCGCACATGGTGTAGGAAACATCATGCCCAATCTCCATGCAAACAATGTAGATTTTGCAGTTTGGTGTACCTACAAATATTTAAATAGTGGACCAGGAAGCTTAGGGGGTTGTTTCGTGCATGAACGTCACGGAAAAGATACGACTATCAATCGTTTTGCAGGCTGGTGGGGACATAACAAAGACACACGCTTTAATATGCGTCAAGGCTTTGATCCAACACCCACTGCAGAAGGCTGGCAACTCTCCAATCCTCCTATTTTATCAATGGCAGCAATAAGAGCCAGTTTGGATATTTTTGCGCAAGCAGGGATGGAAAATATTCGTGCAAAATCACTAAAACTCACAGGGTACTTAGAATACTTATTGGACGAATTACAAAACGATCGTATTTCTGTAATTACACCTAGGGATACTGAACAACGAGGATGCCAACTTTCTATCGCTGTTAAAAATGCAGATAAAAGCTTACACACCAAACTCACCGAAGCGGGTGTGATTTCAGACTGGCGAGAACCAGACGTGATTCGAGTGGCTCCAGCCCCGCTATACAATAGCTTTGAAGATGTATACGTACTTGTAGAACGCTTTAAAAAGATTCTATAATGTACATCCCTGACATCTATAAAAACAACAATCCCGAGGAGATTCAGTCTTTTTTAAAAGCCAATGCGTTTGGGATACTGATAACCAATAAAGATGGAAAATCACTTGCCACGCACATTCCATTAGTATTTGCAATTAAAGAAAACGGTACGGAGATTCTCCATGCACATATTTCTAAAGCCAATGAGCAAGTGGGTCATCTGGAAGACGGCGCTGAAGCGCTCTGCATCTTTAACGGGCCTCATAGCTATGTATCCAGTAGCTGGTACGATTTTGAAGAAGTGCCTACCTGGAATTATATCGCTGTGCAAGTGCGCGGGACGATGAGAATTTTGGATGCATCAGGACTGCGAGCTTCTGTTAGTGCTTTGATGGAAAAATATGAAGCCGCTCAAAAAAAACCTGTCCAAATGGACCTGCTTTCAGAAAATACAATGCGCCAAATGAATGGCATCATTGGTTTTGAAGTAGAAATAAAAAGTATTGAAGCCGCCTATAAACTCTCTCAAAGTAGAGATGATAAAAATCATACCGCTGTAATAGACAGCTTACGCGAAACTGCGAATCCAAGTGAAAAGGCTATTGCCGACGCCATGGAAAACCAACGAACATCACAACATGAATAACACAAACAATCAACACATATTAATTATCGGAGCCGGTCTATGCGGCTCTCTACTCGCTTTGCGTATGGCGCAGCGTGGATATAAAATTACGTTGATGGAAAAGCGCCCTGATTTGCGCGAAGTACATCAAGATGCGGGACGATCGATTAACTTGGCATTTTCAGATCGCGGAATGAAAGGAATTACACGCGTTGGATTGGAAGAAGAAGTGAAAAAACTCTGTATTCCCATGCATGGTCGTATGATCCATGATCCCGATGGAAATACATTTTTAAGTCCGTATTCTGGTCGCAAAAACGAATGGATCAATTCGATTTCTCGTACAGATCTGAATATCATGCTTCTAAATGCCGCCGATGAACATGACAACCTAAAAATGCAATTCAATCAAGGTTGTACAGAAGTAGATCTTGAAAATGCAACAGCAACCTTTAAAGACTATATAACCGATACATCTCAAACGATCATTGCCGATATTATACTTGGCGCCGACGGGGCAGGATCTTCCCTACGGAAGAGTATGTTCCTCAATAGAAAATTCTTGTTTAGTTTCTCTCAGGATTATTTGGGACATGGCTATAAAGAACTTTCCATCCCTGCTGCCAAAGGTGGCGGATATCGTACAGAAAAAAATGCCTTACATATCTGGCCTCGTGGTCGGGATATGATCATCGCACTACCTAATTTAGATGGCAGCTTTACGGTTACCTTATTTTTAGATTATGACGATGCTCCAGATAGTTTTAAATCATTAGACAGTCCGGAGGCCATCACCGAATACTTCAATAGACAATTCCCTGATGCGGTGGCTATGATGCCCAACCTTATACAAGAGTTTCAAGAAAACCCTGTAGGTCCGCTAGGCACGATTAAATGCAGCCCGTGGTCGACCTTTGGAAAGACCTGCATTCTTGGAGACGCGGCGCATGCTATTGTTCCTTTTTATGGGCAGGGTATGAATGCAAGTTTTGAAGATGTCGTTGTTTTTGACGACACCCTAGATTCTTTTGAAAACCAGGGTTGGGAAACGGTCTTTAAAGAATATGAGAAAGCGCGTAAGAAAGATACAGATGCCATCGCCGATCTTGCCGTCGATAATTTCCATGAAATGAAAGAACATACAGCACATCCAATGTTCCAAGAAAAACGGAAATTAGAGACTGCCTTTGAAAGTGAGTTTCCAAACGACTACTACTCTAAATATAGCCTAGTTACCTTCAACGGTGGGATTGGATATCGAGAAGCGATGATTCGTGGACGCGCGCAAGATAAGGCGATCCTCAATTTATTGGATGATGGAGCATTGCCAGATTCCCTTTCGCTTCAAGCAAAATTAGACAGCGTACAAAAAGCAACCAATGATATATTGCACGATGATGCAATAGCAAATAACTTATAACTATGAGCGGATTAGTAGAAGGAAAAGCAACGCCTCGTGGGGCATATCCACACATTAGACGTGCGGGAGATTTTTTATTTGTTTCAGGAACCAGCAGTAGATTGGCAGACAACAGCTTTGCCGGTGTGAATCAGATTGATGAAATGGGTACCATGCATTTGGACGTACGCCAACAAACACGTGCCGTTCTTGAAAACATGAAAGACTACCTCGCCACCGAAGGAGCTACCATGGCCGATGTTGTGGATGTCACCTCTTTCCTAGTTAATATGAATGACTTTGCCGGTTATAACGAAGTCTATGGCGAATATTTCAATAAGGAAACGGGGCCTGCGAGAACAACGGTAGCGGTACACCAGTTACCACACCCTAATCTTGTGGTAGAAATTAAAGCAATGGCCTACAAACCAAAATAAGATGAAAATTCTCAACTACAGCAACGGTGCCTATCAACCTCCTGCTTCTGGGGAATGGCTAGATAATTTCGAACCCGCTTCGGGAACGGTGTATAGTCAGATACCTAACAGTAATGCAGAAGACATTGAGACAGCGACCGCTTTCGCGAAAGCAGCCTTCATCTCATGGTCACAAACGACCATCGATGAACGCAGTCGGATATTACTCAAAATTGCCGATGGCATTGAAGCCCGCCTACAACCCCTCGCCGAAGCTGAAAGTAGAGATAATGGAAAACCCGTAGCGCTTGCCAAAATGGTAGACATACCGCGAGCCGCCAGTAATTTTCGTTTTTTCGGAAATGCGATTACGCAATTTGCCAGTGAAAGTCATGAAAGCGTGGGTCAGAACGCCATCAATTATACCCTTCGTAAACCCATAGGTGTTGTGGGCTGTATCAGCCCTTGGAATTTACCACTCTATTTATTTACTTGGAAAATCGCTCCTGCCATTGCCGCTGGGAATTGTGTGATTGCCAAACCCTCTGAAATAACACCGATGACCGCCTATCTCCTTGGAGAAATTTGCACGGAAGCAGGATTACCGCCGGGCGTTCTCAATATAATGCATGGTCTCGGCACCACTGCTGGACAAGCGATACTAGAACATCCAGATATCAAAGCCATCAGCTTTACAGGTGGCACAAAAACAGGAGAACACTTGGCGCGCACCTGCGCTCCAATGTTTAAAAAACTATCCCTCGAATTGGGAGGTAAAAACCCCAATCTCATTTTCGCCGATTGCGACTATGAGAAAATGCTAGACACTACTTTGCGGTCTTCTTTTGCCAACCAAGGTCAGATTTGCCTCTGTGGCAGTCGGATTTTTGTGGAGCGATCGTTATACAACAGATTTAAAAAAGATTTTGTAGCTCGGGTGCAGGCACTTGTGGTAGGACATCCCTCTGACAATGTTAATTTGGGAGCCTTGGTTTCCAAACCACATCTAGAAAAGGTACAATCCTATATCGCACAAGCCGCCGATGAAGGAGGCATCGTATTATGTGGAGGTCAACCTGTAACCGTACCAGGTTATGAAGGTGGCTATTATTTACAACCCACAGTCATCGAAGTACAAAGCAATGATTGCCTGCTCAATCAAGAAGAGATTTTTGGCCCAGTGGTAACGATCATGCCTTTTGATACTGAAGAAAAAGCATTGGCGATGGCAAATGGTACTAAATACGGACTTTCGGCGACGGTATGGACCAATGATTTAAACCGAACCATGCGTTTGAGCAATAACCTCGAAGCAGGTATTGTTTGGGTAAACACTTGGATGATGCGTGATTTACGCACTCCTTTTGGCGGAGTAAAAGCCAGCGGCGTAGGCCGTGAAGGAGGATTTGAAGCTTTGCGCTTTTTTACGGAGGCTAAGAATGTTTGTATACAGTATCATTAGTTTTCGACTGCGCTCGAACTGACAATAACAACCCGTGTCCCCTCGAGCGCAGTCGAGAGGTCAATGAACATTAACTAAGTGTAAAATTAGTTTTCGACTACGCTCGAACTGACAATAACAACCCGTGTCCCCTCGAGCGCAGTCGAGAGGTCAATGAACATTAACTAAGTGTAAAATTAGTTTTCGACTACGCTCGAACTGACAATAACCTATGAAACTCAACCTAACAAATAAAAATGCCCTCGTTTGCGGAAGTACTGCAGGAATTGGCATGGCAGCAGCACATGGCCTTGCAGAAGAAGGTGCCAATGTAACACTGATTGCAAGGAATGAAGAAAAGCTCAAAGCAACCTTATCAGCACTTCCTAATAACGGAACGCAAGAGCATGCTTATATTATTGCCGATTTTACCAATCCACAGCAGGTAGCTTCAGCGGTATTGGCAACGCCAACTTCCTACCACATTTTAATCAATAATACGGGAGGACCTCCAGGAGGGCCTATTGTGGACGCAGATGTGACCGCTTTCGCGAAAGCGTTTACACAGCACTTACAAGTAAATCACCTACTCGCCCAATCGGTTATTCCTGATATGAAAGCAGCGGGTTATGGACGTATTATCAATGTGATCTCAACCTCAGTCAAACAACCCTTAGATGGACTTGGTGTGAGTAATACGATTCGTGGTGCAGTTGCCAACTGGAGTAAAACGCTAGCAAATGAATTAGGCAGTTTTGGAATTACGGTCAACAATGTACTCCCAGGAGCTACTGCCACTGGACGTTTATCTGAAATCATCGCCAACAAAGCTAAGAAAACCGGCAAAACCATAGAAGAAGTAAGTACGGC
>JBLHXM010000040.1:0-26329 GCA_047630395.1 Dokdonia sp. | reverse complement strand
AGTAGCCAGCACTACCCAAAGCACAAATTTCAAAACAAACTTAAAAAGCCCTACACTAGGTGCTAAAACACTCAAAGCGACCATTTATACGCAAGAAGGAACAACGGTCGCGAGTCAGCAAATCAATTTATTAAACAACAAAGCACCCAAAATTTACGGGTATAAGATTGTCAATCGTTTCCCGCATAAAACAGATGCCTACACCCAAGGTCTAGAATTTGTAGGAGATACCTTGTATGAAAGTAATGGAGAATATGGAAAATCAACGCTTCGTAAGTTATCGTATACTACTGGGGAAGTCCTCCAAGAAATCACCTTAGGAAATCAGTATTTTGCGGAAGGCCTTACGATACTAGACAACAAAATACACCAACTCACTTGGAAAGAAAACACAGGTTTCATTTATGACCTGAACACCTTTGAAAAGACGGGAACCTTTGCCTATGGAAAAAGTAAACGAGGATGGGGTCTTTGTAATGATGGAACCACCATTTATAAATCGGATGGAACTAGCAAAATCTGGAAATTAGATCCAAAAAATCTTACGGAGAAATCTTTTATTGAGCCTACAGATAACAAACGGGTATATAAGAAGTTTAACGAACTAGAATTTGTGAATGGTAAGATCTATGCAAATACCTATCAATTGCCGAGTATCGCTATCATAAATCCAGAAACAGGGGCGCTGGAAGGAATTATCGACCTCAAAAGTCTACCAGAAGAAGTACAACAAGGATTGGATAAACAAAATCATGTCCTCAATGGGATCGCTTTTAAAGCCAATGAAAACCGTCTCTTTGTGACAGGGAAACACTGGAATACACTCTTTGAAATAGAAATCGTAGAAAAATAGTCTCGTTTACTCAATCAAATGACGCGTTGCCTCATGGGTGGTTTTTTAATACTACAGCATGATCTATGTTTGAATCAACAAAACGTAGACCATGAAAAAAACCATCAATATTAGCGTAGCCAATCCTTGTCATGAAGATTGGTCAAAAATGACTCCCACAGAAAAAGGAAAGCACTGTACTTCCTGCGAAAAAGAAGTCATCGACTTTACTCAAAAATCAGACGAGGAGCTTTTTAGATTAGTTAAAAATGGCGCCTCCTTATGTGGCCGTTTTAAAAGTACGCAGCTGGATAGAGACCTTATGCTTTCGCGAAAGCGAAACAATTCTCTTGCTCAATACGCTGCTAACCTGCTCATTCCAGCTGCTATTCTTAGTACTCAAGATATCAAGGCGCAGCAAACAGAATCCCCAACATCTCAAGTTCAAAAAAAATACACAAGCTTGGGTATTGGCACCCACCACCGACCGTTTAAAAAACGCTTTGACCCTTTTGCATTTGATACGATCGGTATTGTATATGCAAACGGGACTCCTATTAAAGGTGCTCAAGTAAGCATAAAGGATTCTGATCGCACCACTATTACGGGTGCCAGAGGAGCCTTCACATTGGAAGCATTACCAGGAGAAATACTAGTCATTGCCCTTGATGGATTTGACACACAAGAAATTGCCCTTGATGAAAACAGCCCAAAATACAAGGTCCAAATGGGTATTGGAATAGTGAAAGGACAAACGTTTACAGTGACTGGAACCATCTCTGATGTATCTGGCGGACTTCCAGGAGCGCACGTAACCCTAAAAGGTACTTCAAGAAAAACAGCCACAGATTTTGACGGAAACTATAGTATTGACGTGAAAAAAGGCGACATCCTACTATTCTCATATGTTGGATACGAGACGGAAGAAGCTATAATCACTACAAATCCTAAAGTATCGGCTGTACTTCGATATAGTGATGAGATGATCCAAGGCGACATTATAGTTGTAGGAATGATTGCTAGTATCGAGCCTAAAGATTCCTCCATCCATAAACCAAAATTAAACACCACAACCCATGAACAAAAGCAAGTCATCGCTGAAAGAAAAAAATATCAAGAAAAAGTGAATGCGTGGAAACGATTTAAGAACAAGCTAAAAAAACAAGCATCTAAAAAGAAAGACTAGCCTTGACAATAATGTCCCGCGTAAAAAGTTATATTTTTACAAAAAACATTTTTTATGCGCTATATCTACACTCTGCTCTGTTTTGCCATCATATTGCTTTGGAGCTCGTGTCGCAATGATTTTGAAACGGTTATAAGCACAGGAGATCTTCGATTTTCAAAAGATACCGTATACTTAGACACCGTCTTTACCAATATAGGTTCGAGTACTTTCAATCTGAAGGTATATAATCGCAGTGATGATGCTATTACGATTCCGACCGTACAACTAAGTCAAGGAGACAATTCTGATTACCGTCTCAATATAGACGGTGTCCCTGGTAGAATTTTTCAAGATGTTGAGATTCTCGCTAAGGATAGTATTTTCATTTTTATTGAAACAACTATTGATATCGCCGAGTATACCAGCGGTGATGGGGAGTTTATTTATATAGACGCTATTGAGTTTGACAGTGGCGCTAATGCACAAAAAGTTGAGTTAGTAACGCTTGTAAAGGATGCCATCTTTCTATTTCCAGATCGAGATGGAGCCACCGGGATTATAGAAACGCTTAGCTTATTTAATGAAGACCCCACACAACAACCAACACAAACGGAAATCCGAGGAAGGTATTTGATGGATGATGAGCTAACCTTCACAGCCGATAAGCCTTATGTTATATATGGATATATGGCCGTAGGTGACCCTATAAATGCTACAGCTAAGACTTTGAACATTGAACCTGGAGCCAGAATACATGTGCATGCAGACAGCGGTATTATTGTAGCAAATAATGGTTCTTTACAGATCAATGGAGCTCTAAGCATAGACCCTGAACTCCTTGAAAATGAAGTTATTTTTGAAGGAGACCGACTGGAGACAGGATTTGCAGACGTTCCTGGACAATGGGGCACTATTTTACTCACTACCGGCAGTGTGGATAATCAAATTAATTATACAACGATTCGGAATGCTACGGTTGGGATCTTAAATGAATCAAGTACCACTACTGGCAATCCTAATCTACGTCTTTCTAATACACAGATATACAACAGCAGCGCTGTAGGACTACTCAACCGTTTTTCAACCGTTGTCGCTTCAAATACTGTGATTAACAATGCAGGGCAATTTTCCTTGCTCATTCAACTAGGAGGGTCTTATGATTTCACACATTGTACCTTTGCCAACTACTGGAGCGGTTCACGTACTACTCCGGCTGTTTTTATAGACAACACCTTGGCCAATGGATCCGTTCTTGAAATTGGAGCCTTGACAAAAGCAAACTTCACAAACAGTATCATCTATGGTACACAAAGAGAAGAGTTGTTATTTAACAAAGATGATGCGACCGTTTTTAACTACAATTTCCAGAATACATTGATTCGTTTTGATAATGATTTTGGTGATTTTGACAATTCTCCTTTTCATGATTTTACAGATACATCTACCTATCAAAATGTAATTATTAGTGAAGAGCCGAGTTTCTTAGATCCGCGAAACAGCAAATTACAAATAGACGAAGCCTCTGCTGCTAACAATGCAGGAGATCTAACCACGGCTGGGATGTTTCCTTTGGATCTCATAGGAACAGATCGCACAGCCTCACCAGATCTAGGTGCTTACCAAAGTATTACCTTCCCTGATATGGACTAAAACAGTCACCGTTTTCTTCGTTTTTTTGACGAAATCAACTACGTGAATTTATAAAACAACAACGAAATACCCTTTTATGGGTATTTTTTTGTGTCCCAACTCAAACTACTTTCACGACATAATAACAAACTGATAACTTATGAAATTTTTAAAATTATGTTTGCTGCTTGTCCTTGCATCAACACTCACGTATTGTAGTACTGACGAGCCCAACGAAGATGAAATGTCTCAACAAGATGACGACAATGGTGACGGAGACAGTGATTCTTCAAACCAAGAAACAACTATTCTAGATGCCAATGTAGTATCAGATGGTATTGTAATCTCTGGTGCCAGCAAGATTACAAACGGATTGCCTTCTCCAAATGGAGCTATTGACTTCACGCTAGGAGACACAGGAAGCGCCGTGATTAATGAAGGATTTGAAATCCTTTTCAATGTTGTAGATGGACTAACCATTGCAGGTGCCTACTTACAAATATCCTCTTTAGATGGGACGGCTGCAGATGCCTATTATGACATTCCAAATGCTTCTTTTGGAAGGGAATCGACTCCGTTCATTTCTAAAATCAAAAAAGACCATTCGCGCATAATGGACTTCACTGAAACTCTTGACATTGGATTTAGTACCTCAGTGCCTCCAGGACAATTCTGCTACACTGTTTGCCTCTATGATGAAGTGGGTAATATTACATTACCACAAGAAGTATGTTTAACGATTGAAAGTTTTGGAGGGAATTCTGATATTGTAGGGGTGTGGAATATGACAAATATCCAAGACACTTACAACGGAACAACTGTGAGTGGTGGGATAGGAGATGAACTCTGTTATATGGAGCAGCTACAGTGCAACAATGGAAATGTTGTGAATGCTACATACTGCGAGGTTTATGAGCTTTTACGCTTCACACTTAATGCAGACGGAACCTATCTCTTAGAACAAGAAATTTTAGATAGCGACTTTGATTATGACCAAACCATACAAACATGTATGGTCGTAGACCTTCCTGATACAACCTATGCTTATGTATCTTCTGGAAATTGGGCGTATAATCAAACGCAAGGAAGACTTGTGACCATCGAGTACAGCTACACAGAAAATGACAATGGAGATATCTTTACGGATACATATCCTACAGGTCAAGGTGAGGTGTTTTTTGATGCTCCGGTATCCATCTCCGGAAACTCTTTCATCATCACCCAAGACTTTGGCGACGGAGATTCCTACTCAATTACTTTTGGAAACTAAAAACATATTTTATTGAATATCATAAAAAAAAACCCACTCATTAAGAGTGGGTTTTTTTATGATATTCAATTTTGAGATAATTACTTCGCTTGAAGTACTTTGTCTATATCATGGATTACTCCATTTAAAGAAACAGCATCAGAAAAGGTAATATAACTCTTTGTTCCTAACTCGTCAACAACCATGTATTTGGCCCCTCTACTAAAGAGGTACAAACGCATTCCACTGAGCGTAGTCACCTCACCTCTACCCTTACCATCTTCAATGGCTTTGATAATATTGGCGAGTGTGTAGTTCCCTTTCACGATATGATTTCCGGCAAAAGCCTTCAACGCATCTTCATTACCTTCCTCCATCATTTGCGCCAAGGCACCTTCTGGTAAGGCTGCAAAAGACTCATCTCTAGGAGCAAAAACAGTATATACACCCGTTCCTTCTCCATCTAACACCTCTTTATACTCTGTAGTCACAATGGCTTCAGAGATAGTAACATGCAATTTTGAACGTGTTAGGTTGCCTAAAACTGTAGCTCTTGGATTTACAAAAACTTGACCAAATCTTTTGATTTCTCCAGATTCAATCTTCGCCTCTACTTCTGAAGCAGAAATTTGTCCATTGGCGATTCGTTTTTTCATATCACGCTCATATTCATCCGATGTCTGAGCAAATAAAGCTCCAGAAATGAATAATAAACACATAAGACTTGTAAACAATTGTCTTTCAACTTTAATCATAATTGTAGTAAAATTTAGACTGCAAATTAACGACTTTCTAAGCACATATGCAGCCTGTGGTTTATATTTAGTAAAACGTTAGTATTTCCATATTGGTATACAAGCAAACAGAAAGCAATTACCATACCAATGCGCACGATGCCCCCCTTTAAAGAAGAGTATCGATATTGCTTTTAACTACTAATGTCCTTATCTTTAGGATAAAAAGAAAATGCTATCAACGAGAACAAATATTCATGAGAAGTTACGTCATTTACGTGACAAAGAGTGCCCTGAACAAAATATATTAGACGAGGTTCAACGTGTTTTGGACGAAGACCGCTTTCGCGAAAGCGCAATTCTTCAGAAACTCGGTGGTAGCATGTCAGCTCCAAGAAATGATTTCGATATTGACCAATTAGAAAGTGATCGTGTTTTCCATTTGAGTCAAATAAAAAAAATCTGCATCAGCTATCGCCTTCGCTTTCTCGATACAAAATATTTCAAGGGGAACTATCCTCAATCGGCACTTGCAGAAATCAAATACTTAGAAAACAAACACGAAACGAAGTTGGATGGATTTAAAATCATCGCTCCCTCCAAAATGTTTGTGCTTCTAAAAACAGACGACCCCGTATTATTTGCTCCTATCGGCAATGACTACTACTATGTTATTGATCGCTGGGGAAATGACCTTCATCCCTTGCGCAAATTGCAAGTGTGGCCTTTTAAGAGTTTTGAAAATCTCGCGTTGACACTTTTTTTAGTGAGTATCCTCGCTACATTATTAGTGCCCGATGGACTTTTTACAAAAGAACAGTCCGTTTCTAAAGATGTTATGGTATTTTTCTTTATGTTTAAATCCATAGCTGCTGTGGTTATTTTCTATGGCTTTGCCCTTGGTAAAAATTTCAACACAGCCATTTGGAACCGTAAATTTGACAAAAGCTAATGAGCATTTTACCTGAAACAAATCACCAGAAGATCTACGTAGGATCCAAAATCAATGCGCAATTTTTACAATCCCTCCTCCTTGAATCGGACATCAAAAGTGTGATACGAGATGATGGTGAGAGTGCAGCACGGGCTGGATTTGCCATGGACTATATGAATGGAGCTAAATTACTTGTGGCTAAGGGTGATTTACTCCAAGCCAAACATATCATTGATACTGCCACCGATGAAGAAGGAAACCTCAACGCTGTAGATGAAGAGTTTCTCGCTGAAAGAGCCTTAAGTTCAAAAAAAAATAACACGGCGAATCAAGCGGAAAGTCTGACGGAAAGTCAGGAACGACCTACGTATAGACGATCTCCTCTAAATCTACTTTTGAATATTGGGATTATTTTGTATTCGCTGTATCGCTTGTATCCAATCACCCAAGGGGAAGAATTACCCGGGTGGCGCATCGCTTTGAGCGGTGGCCTACTCCTATTTTGTAGTTGGGCCGTTTATAAACATCTCACAGCAACAAAGAAAAGCGGGCATTAGGCGTACATTGTCATGCGTTGCTCCTTAATTTTTGGGTCACTCATGTATTCATCAAATGTCATATAACGATCAATCACTCCTTTTGGGGTGATTTCGATCACACGATTGGCTACTGTCTGAGCAAACTCATGATCATGAGTCGTCAGTAATACCGTTCCCTTAAAGTTTTTTAAGGCGTTATTGAAAGCTGTAATAGACTCTAGATCCAAGTGATTGGTTGGCTCATCTACCATTAATATATTGGCTCGTTTCATCATCATTTTACTGATCATACAACGTACCTTCTCTCCTCCCGACAAAACATTAGATTGTTTTAATGCCTCTTCGCCACTAAAGATCATCTTGCCCAAGAATCCACGAATGTGAACCTCTTCACGCTCCTCTTCGGTTTGTGCATATTGACGCAACCAATCTACAAGATTCATCGTTGCATCCTGAAAATATTCGGCATTGTCAAGCGGTAAGTACGATTGAGTGGTCGTTACCCCCCAATCTATCTTTCCACTATCTGCTTTTTGTTTCTCATTGATGATCTCGTAAAAAGCTTGTGTAGCTCTACTGTCTTTTGAAAAAATGACAGCCTTATCCCCTTTATTTAAATTGAGGTTGACGTTTGCAAATAGCGTTTCGCTGTCCATAGAAGCGCTTAATCCTTGAATATTTAAAATTTGATCTCCAGCCTCACGATCGCGATCGAAGATAATTCCAGGATAGCGACGACTTGAAGGCTGAATGGATTCAATATCCAGTTTATCAATCATCTTTTTACGAGACGTTGCCTGTTTAGACTTGGCGACGTTTGCACTAAAGCGGGCAATAAATTCTTGCAACTCCTTTTTCTTTTCTTCTGCCTTCTTGTTTTGCTGTGCGCGTTGACGTGCTGCCAATTGGGACGACTCATACCAGAAAGTATAATTACCGCTGTAATGCGTAATCTTTCCGTGATCAATATCAGAAATGTGCGTACACACAGAATCTAAGAAGTGACGGTCATGCGAAACAACAATCACACATCGATCATAATTAGCCAAAAAGTTTTCTAACCAGCTAATCGTCTCATAATCCAAATCATTGGTAGGCTCATCCATTATAAGAACATCCGGAGTTCCAAAAAGTGCTTGAGCGATCAACACTCGAACACGTTGAGTTCCATCCAAATCGGCCATGGAAGTATGATGTAATGCCTCTTTAATTCCCAAGTTAGAAAGCATAGTCGCTGCTTCACTATCGGCATTCCATCCATTCATCTCCTCAAACTTCACCTGCAACTCCCCAATACGATCTGCATTTTCATCAGAGTAATCTGCATACAGCGCATCAATCTCCGATTTAATCTTATACAAGGGCTGATTTCCCATGATCACCGTTTCTAAGACATTAAATGCGTCATAGGCATAGTGATTTTGTTCCAACACTGACATACGTTTTCCTGATTCCAGGTGCACATGACCAGAGGTTGCATCCTGTTTTCCAGAAAGTATTTTGAGAAAAGTAGATTTACCCGCACCATTGGCACCAATGATGCCGTAGCAGTTACCTGTTAAAAATGAAGTGTTTACCTCATCAAATAACACACGTTTGCCAAATTGAACTGATAAATTAGATACTGAAAGCATAAGAAAATCGCATTTATTTTGAGCGGGCAAAAATACCTATATAAAACGACTTTCTCAAACGAAGCACAGTCAATAATTGTTTTAACGAGTAATTAACAAAATAGTCAAGACGTAAAACTTACTTTTGAGATTGGATAATATTAAAGACACGCATGCGCCAAAAACAGATTGCCTTTTTCCTTCACAATGCCACAGTAGTAGCCATTGCACTGTTTTCAGTCATAGGCTGTACTGGAGACAAAAGAGAGAAAGCAAGTTTTACCTACTTCGGCGGTGAGATTGTAAATCCAAAATCTCACAAGGTCACTATATATAAGGATACTATTTTTATTGACTCTGTAACACTTGATGCCAATAACCGCTTCCTATTTCAATTTGGAGAAGACTTTGAACCAGGGCTCTATCGTTTTGCGCATTGGGAAAATCAATTGGCTTATATCGAAGAAGGTGATAGCCTACTGTTCCGTGTAAATACCATGGAATTTGATGAGTCCATGAGTTTTTCGGGGTTTGGAGCTGCCAAAAACAATTTACTCATTGATTATTTCCTTATCAATGAACATGAGAATGAAAACTTAGGCGAGTACTACCAAAGGAGTCCAGAGGATTTTGAATTTACACTAGACTCCTTACGAAACCTCCGTATAAAGAAATGGGATCGCTTTTTGGAAAAGGAGAAACCCTCCACTGGTTTTGAAAAAGTCGTTCGTACTGCAATTTTTTATGACAACTTTGAACGCAAAGAAGCCTATCCGTTTTCTCACTATGGAAAAGACAAACTAAGCTTTATAAAGAAATTACCAGAAGACTTTTACAGCTTTCGCGAAAGCGTAAACATTAACGATGAAGACCTCTTCTCTTCGTATTCGATGCATCGATATTTAAATAAATACTTGGATCATCTCGCTTTTCTAAAATATGGTGATTCAGCCCCATACGATTACAATTCCTATATCCACAATGCCCATGAAATGGATATTATTGATAGCTTAGTGACGTCTCCTTTGATAAAAGATAGGCTCTTAAGTCGTGCGGCTCGTGTGGTCATGGCCAATAATAATGACAGTTATGAAGTAGCGCGTATTTATGAACGTTTCAATAAGTACGCAAACAACGAACGCTTGCGCTCCAATATGAAGCGACGTTACGATACCTATCGCATCACGGCAACTGGAAATATAATTCCCAATCAATTGCTCGTAGATAGTGAAGGCCGTATCAACTCCATTTCGGCAAATATAAAGGCCACTACAGTGCTTTATTTCTGGTCTTATGATAATCAGCAGCATATGGATGATTCTCATCGTAAGATCGCTGAATTAAGAAGCAAATACCCTGAGATTGAATTCTTGGGAATCAATATAGATACAGATTCTGAACGCTGGAAAAAAGCAGTGGAGAAACACGATTTTCCGATCGCAAGTGAATTTCAATTCAAGGAGACAAAAAAAGCGTTGCGCGAACTCAGCATCTTTGTTCCTCACAAAATTATAATCGTAGATAAAAAAAGTCGTATTCTAAATAGTCACGCCAATCTGTACAGTGTGCGTTTTGAAACAGAGCTCTTGGAGTATCTCAATATGCAAACGTTTTGATTACCGGTAAATAACTAAAACACTTTACAACAAAAAAGCCATGCTCTAGAGCATGGCTTTTTTAGTTTAATATATGATGTTGGAACTTAGTTTCCTTTGTTGTAATCCGCTAGGAACTTTGCAAGTCCGCTATCTGTTAATGGGTGACGCATTAAACCTTCGATAGAAGATAAAGGTCCTGTCATTACATCTGCACCTATTTTTGCACAATCAATAACATGCATCGTATGACGTACAGAAGCTGCAAGAATTTGTGTTTGAAATCCGTAGTTATCATATATGAGACGAATCTCAGAAACTAGGTTCAACCCATCTGTAGAGATATCATCCAAACGTCCTATGAACGGAGAAACATAGGTGGCTCCAGCTTTGGCAGCCAATAAAGCTTGCCCTGCAGAAAACACCAAAGTTACGTTGGTACGAATCCCTTTATCACTAAAATATTTACAGGCTTTGATACCGTCTTTGATCATCGGTAACTTTACAACGATTTGCTCGTGCAAAGCAGCAAGCTCTTCTCCTTCCTTCACCATCTCAGCAAATTCGGTGCTAATTACCTCAGCACTTACATCTCCATCTACAATATTGCAAATGTCTACATAGTGTTTTAAGATGTTTTCACGGCCAGTAATGCCTTCTTTTGCCATCAATGAAGGATTGGTAGTTACACCGTCAAGAACACCAAGGTCTTGTGCTTCTTTAATTTGTTCAAGATTTGCAGTATCGATAAAAAATTTCATAGGACAACGTGTGGTTTTGAATTGTTTTTTGCAAAAATAGGCAAAGTAAATGCCTCCCTCGCTATGCGTTGCTTCAAAATCAACAGCATTTATACACAAGCTGTTGATATCGCAACGTAACTTCTATAATTTGTAGTGATTCAATAAGAGTTTTTCGTACCAAGTATCTGGTAAAAGTCGCTTTAAAACAATACCAAATTTTTGCATAAAGAAACCCACGCGATAGTGCACCTTTGGATTTGTAGTATTCATAATTTTATAAACCATCCTTGCCATGACCGCAGTATCCATTCCTGCATCTACATGCTCGTCCATAAGACGTAAGGTATTTCCATAGTTCTCTTTATATGGGGAGTCCGCTAATAAAGGGGCATGGTATCTACCCGCTGCAATATTGGTCGCAAAATCTCCTGGTGCTACCGTAGTCATCTTCACATTAAATGCTTTCAACTCCATGCGGTAGGCTTCTGTAGTAATTGCTAAGGCTCCTTTGGTCGCACTATAAATACCGCGATATGGCAATCCCATATACCCAGCAATGGAGGTTATATTGATAATCAATCCGCTCGCTTGAGAACGCATACTTGGCAAGACCGCTTTGATTACTTCCAAAGGGCCAAAGTAATTGGTCTCAAAAACACGTTTTGTTTCGCTATCAGGGGTTTCCTCTAAAGGCCCCGTAATTCCCATTCCTGCATTATTAATCAGTACATCTATACGGCCTTCCTTTTCTAAAAGGCTCGCGACTGCTTTTTCAATAGTCTCTGCTTTGGTCACATCAAGTGCCAGCATATGAACACCATTGACAGTAGCATCTTTAGGATGGCGGCTCGTCCCATAGACAATGTATTCCTTTTGAAAGAGATACTGAGCGATGGCCGCACCAATTCCAGACGAAGCACCTGTGATTAAAACAACTTTAGACATGTAGTAGTATTTTGCTGCAAATATTAAATTAATGCCGTGGGTGTGCAAATGATTATGAATATAAGCTACTACTTTTCTGCTTTTAGCTTGGCAAAGTACAACTTCGCTTCTTTCATTACACGCGGCGCCATCCATAAGGTCGCAAACATCGTAGGAATCGCCATTAGAGCAAAGAACCCATCAATAAGATTGATCATCATATCCAACGAAGTGGTTGCACCTAAAAGAATACTCGCAATATAAAAATAAAGATAGTACTTCTTATTATGTGCCCCAGCGATGAAACTCAAGCATTTGGTACCGTAATATGAATAGGAAAACAGCGAAGAAATACTGAACACTGCAATACACACTAAGAGGATGTATTTTCCAGAGATAGGCAGCGCTTTCGCGAAAGCAGAGGCCGTCAAACTCACGCCATTGGCATCTGAAACTTGCCAAGCATCCGTTACCAATATCGCTAAGGCCGTCAATGTACACACGACTAAGGTATCTATCGCTGGTCCCAACATCGCTACTAATCCTTCCCGTATCGGTTGTGTCGTCTTAGCGGCTCCATGTGCCATAGGTGCAGTACCTATACCCGCTTCATTGGAAAAGGCCCCGCGCCGTATGCCTAATAAAATTAATGCTCCTAGCACGCCTCCATAAAAGGGTTCGCCCTTATAACTCGAAGCAGCAAATGCATCTGTAAAGATCATACCCAAATATTTAGGAAGTACGTCGATATGGATGCCTAAGATGACCAACACAGCAACAAAATAAATGCCGACCATAAACGGCACCAACTTGGCCGTAGTTTTCCCAATACGTTTTATTCCACCCAAAATAACGACCGAAGTGATCACCACTAAAACGAGTCCTATCGCCAATTTAGTCCAAATAGTAACTTCAATTCCCTGAGGCACAAGGACAATATCATTGATCGCCTGTGTAAGCTGATTCACATTAAAAACAGGTAAAGCTCCTACTAGTCCAGCAATACTGAAAAAAACTGCCAAAGGCCTCCAAGATTTTCCAAGACCTTCGGTGATAAAATACATGGGACCCCCTTGGACTTCTCCTGCACTGTCTTTTCCACGATACATAATTGCAAGGGAACCTGTAAAAAATTTAGTAGCCATTCCTACAACCGCGCTCACCCACATCCAAAATACGGCCCCTGGACCTCCTATAGAAATTGCTACAGCAACTCCCGCGATATTACCCATACCCACAGTCGCACTTAAGGCCGTTGTCAAGGCTTGGAAATGACTGATCTCTCCAGGATCATCGGGGTCATCATACTTTCCTCTCAACACTTGAATCGCATGACCGAGATATCGAAAAGGTAAGAACTTAGAAAAAATGAGTAAGAAAAGTCCGCCGCCGATCAATAGGATCAATAAGGGTACTCCCCAAACGGCATCTGCAAAAGCCTTAATCCAGCCATCAAGAAGATCTAACAGGTCAATATTCATAGGTTTAAAATTTAAACTATTCCATGCACGCTTAAATATCAATCGGTTATATAATAATATATGGAGAAGCTTTATTAATCTCGAAGTAACAAAAAATAAAATTAAGCTATCTTGCCGCTGCTAGAATGTCAAGTATTGAAAAAAATATACAAACTTCTTTCTGATTTTTATCCACCGTATTGGATACTGCTATTGTTGATGACCTCTTATGTACAGGCACAGATCGATAATGCCTATTTCATGCTTCCAGAAATACAATTGGGGAAGACGATGCCTGCCAATCAGTTTTTTCCAGAAACTGAGTCCCAAAAATCTATTTTTCTTTCTGTGGGAAGCGACAATAGAAACCAAGATTATGAATGGCTTCTCCGTCTCAATAGGCCCTGGACAGGCTTTACCTTTGGGTATACAGATTTTGGAAATTCAGAAGCCTTGGGAGCCGCTGTTACTTTGATGCCTTTTGCAGAGTTTGACATCTATCCAAGTAAGACACGGCTCAAATTACACATAGGAATGGGGTTTTCGGGCTTTAGCACTAAATTTAATCTCCTAGATAACCGCTTCAATCGCGGGATATCCACAGATTACAGTTGGTCATTTCGTTCCTTCTTGTATTACGACCTGTTGGAACATCGTTCAGGGAGCCTGCGATTGGGGGCTGGTTTTTTTCACCAATCCAACGGACATACGAAACTCCCTAATCAAGGTCTGAACTCTTTTGCATTCAGTATTTCGTCTAAGATTGCCCCCTATGCTGAAGGAGTTCCTAGCGACCTGCCGCCAGAAAGAGATAAAGAAAATTCCAAACAGTATTATTTTAGTGTCCGCACCGGAATTGGACAGCAAGTATTGACCTTTGACAATTTCTTATTAACAGATATTGAAGATTATAACGATCCAAAGGAAGTGTATGCCCTAGCAATTGGTGGTGGAATTATAATCAATCGCTATTTGAAACTGGGCGGCGGCATCCATTACCGTTTCTATGAGCATTACTATGATTATATAAAGCGTAATGACCTCGCCCCTTACAATGAGTCTCCAGTACTCAATGGATCCAATTTTGGAATTTTCTTTGGAGGTGAATTCCTCCTGAGTCATATTGGACTTGAATTCCAGATGGGTGTAAATTTCTACAAGCCCTTTTATGAAGTAGATTGGCTGCTGAATGAAGATGAGCTCAACGGGTATTACGAACTCAAAAAGCACGTACCTGTGAGGCTGGGAATCAAATTTTACGCTTTAAACACCGATAATAATCCGAAGCACAATGTCTTTTTAGGCGCAAATATCAATGCTAATCTAGGCCAGGCAGATTTTACCGAATTGAGTATTGGTTATGTACGACGGCTTGATTTAAAAACAGATTAACCTAAGTAGGCGAGCACATTCTTTTCGATACGAGCTTCTATAGCGGATACGTCTGCTTTCGCGAAAGCTTCTCCAGTAATATTCTCGTACAACTCAATATATCGCTCTGAAACGCTTGTTATATATGCATCTGACATTTCAGGGACCGTTTGTCCTTCTAGGCCTTGAAAGTTATTTTGGATCAACCATTGACGTACAAATTCCTTAGAAAGTTGTTTCTGAGCTTCTCCATTTTCCTGACGCTCCGCATAGCCTTCTTTATAGAAATAGCGGGAAGAATCTGGCGTATGAATTTCATCTATCAGAACAATTTTTCCTTCAGAGGTTTTTCCAAATTCGTATTTGGTATCCACAAGGATTAATCCACGTCTATTAGCAATCTCTGAGCCCCTTTGAAAGAGTTTACGAGTATAATCCTCAAGCACGAGGTAATCTGCTTCAGCAACGATCCCACGAGCAATAATATCTTCTCTTGAGATATCTTCATCGTGATCACCCATTTCTGCTTTGGTTGCTGGCGTGATAATCGGTTGTGGAAAGGCATCGTTTTCTTTCATTCCTTCTGGCATAGAAACACCACACAACATACGTCGCCCAGCTTTATACTCACGTGCTGCATGCCCGCTCATATAACCACGGATCACCATTTCTACTTTAAATGGATCGCATCGTGCTCCAATCGCGACATTAGGATCTGGAGTTGCGAGGAGCCAGTTAGGGACCAAATCTTCCGTTTCCTTCATCATTTTGGTGGCAATCTGGTTTAAGATTTGCCCTTTATAAGGAATCCCTTTAGGCATTACCACATCAAAAGCACTCAAACGATCGGTCGATACCATGAGTAATTGGTCGTTCGCTAGAGTGTAGACTTCGCGCACTTTCCCTTTATACAAATCCTGTTGTCCTGGGAATTTAAAGTTGGTATCAATGATGGTGTTCATGCGGGTATAAAATGATTAGGTGATTGTGAGGCAAAGTTAGAAAAATGGAAGGGGAATTGTGCTATGAAAATAGGCAGATTTAATTAGAAATTAATCATTGGCCTAATTCCGATTTTCAATATCCTTATACGCCTCAATGACCTTCTTCACGAGTCTATGACGTACCACATCACTATCATCTAAATACATCATGCCTACCCCTTTGACATCTTTAAGAATCAATAAAGCTTCCTTTAAACCGGAAGTCACTCTTCGTGGGAGATCAATTTGTCCCGGATCCCCAGTGATCATAAACTTGGCGCTCTTTCCCATACGCGTCAAAAACATTTTCATCTGTGCATGGGTCGTATTCTGAGCTTCATCGAGAATCACAAAGGCATTATCCAAGGTTCGACCGCGCATAAATGCCATCGGTGCAATTTGAATGATCCCTTTTTCCATAAAAGTATCTAGCTTCTCCGAAGGAATCATATCACGCAGGGCATCATATAAGGGTTGCATATACGGATCTAGCTTTTCCTTCATATCTCCAGGTAAGAATCCAAGGTTCTCCCCTGCTTCGACCGCAGGACGCGTCAAAATAATACGTTTAACTTGTTTCTCTTTCAAAGCACGTACGGCAAGAGCCACACCTACGTATGTCTTTCCAGTTCCTGCAGGGCCAATAGCAAATACCAAATCATTTTTTTCGGATAACTCCACTAGTTTCTGCTGGTTAGGGGTTTGAGGTTTGATCAACTTCCCGCTTACACCGTGTACAATTGTATCACCGTTTTTGCCCGAAGTTTCATAATCGGCTTTCGAGTCACTTGTTAACACACGCTCAATAATATTCTCATCAAGTTTGTTATACTTCCCAAAATGATCTGTGAGCATAGTAAACCGCCTATCAAACTCTTCCAGGAGATCCTCATCGCCGTAGGCCTTTATTTTATTGCCGCGAGCGACAATTTTAAGTTTTGGAAAATACCGCTTTAGCAGTTCAATATTGGCATTTCGTTGTCCGAAAAACTCACGAGGATTTATTTCGGATAGTTCAAGAATTAATTCGTTCAAAAGGCAGATCGTTTTATGTGAGGTACTTCAGTAAATTATTTTAGATTTGTGTTCTTATCTATCGCAACGGTTTTTAATAATTTCCAGAGATTGATATAAACAAATTACGCAAATAAAACAGGTGTCCGACACGGTCATAGGATCGGGTTATTAAATTTAATCAACAATTTTGGAGGTTCGCAAATTCGTCCTTCAACGAACATAGCATTCCTTTTGGTTTTGCTGAGTTCCACGAAAACGAAACGTATATACTGCCTATGGCAATTATCACACTTACTACAGATTTTGGCGAAAAGGATCCCTTTGCGGGTGCCGTTAAAGGTGCGATCTATAGCGAACTCGATACCGTACGTATTGTTGATATATCCCATTCGGTGTCGCCGTTCCATATTACGGAAGCCGCCTACATCATTCAAAATGCCTATAAGAATTTTCCTAATGGCACGATTCATATTATAGGGATTGATAGCGAACTGACGCCTGAAAATAATCATATTGCGGTAAAATTAGATGGGCATTATTTTATCTGTGCCAACAATGGCATCATTTCCTTAATCACCAAAGATATCGTCCCTACCGAAATGGTAGAAATCAATATCCATAACAGAATCACCTCCAATTTTACAGTCCTAGATGTATTTGTACAAGCGGCTTGTCATATTGCTCGAGGTGGAACACTGGGCGTTATTGGTAAGCCTATCGCAGAAATAAAACCATTGAAAGGAATTCAACCCGTTGTAAATAAGTCTCAAAAACAGATTATTGGCAACGTCATTTACGTAGATAATTATGGAAATGTAGTGAGTAATATTACCCGTAAACTTTTTGATGACATTGGCAAAGGAAGAGCTTATAAGATTGAAGCCCGTGGTACCTTCCTCTCTAAAATTCATAACACCTATAGTGAGGCGATCAACTTTAACATTGACCGTTCCCGTCGGGAAGAAGAAGGAAAAAAGCTCGCTGTCTTCAACTCTGGAGATTATGTAGAACTCGCGATTTATAAAAGTAATCCGAGTACCGTCGGTAGTGCTGCAACGCTATTTGGTTTGGACTTTCGGGATACGATCACCATTAACTTTGAAGATTGATGCTTGTACGAATTGTCAAAATGCGCTTTCGCGAAAGCGAGATCTCTACCTTCCTCTCAAACTTTGAAGAAGTAAAACAAAAGATTCGTGCTTTTCCAGGGTGTAATTTTCTCGAACTCTACCGCGGTCAGGATGATCCTCGTATTTTCTTTACCTATAGTTACTGGAAATCGTCTGAAGACCTAGAAAGTTATCGCCATTCTGAATTATTCAAAGGGGTTTGGGCAGTAACGAAGCCGATGTTTTCAGATCCACCAGAGGCATGGAGTGTGGATAAATTGGTACGTTTAGACTAAAAATTAAGTAGAATCTCGTCTATAAGTGATTCTTCTACTCTTCCATAAATTGGCGCATCTTACGTTCTTCCCAGCGATTTAGGGTAGGAATCTTCCCTAAAGCAACCAGACCATGTATTGCAAGACCTACCCCCCATGGAGCAAAACTCAAAAGATTAGAAACGGCATCTGAATTCTTAAAACAAATAAAACAAACCCGTATATCAATCAAGCCCAAAATGAGCACTGCAGTCATAAAAAAACTAAAGATCATCAAATGCACATAGAAGCCTTTGATTCTTTTGATACGTGCCTCGGCGCGGAGACGTTTATATTTTTTATCTTCCATGATTCTTTATTTAAAAATTCTCATCATCCATAAGTTCGTTGATTTTTCGATCCTCCCAAGTCTTATTTAAGACAGGCCCTCTCCAGTTAAACGTATCTGAAGCATGACCGAAGATACCAAACCCCCATCCTAGGATAGGAAATACCGCCCAAGGAAAATTCCCAGATAGTGCATTTAACCAGATAAATACCGGAACCATGATACAGTAAATGGTAAAGTGTACGTAAAAGCCTTTGATTTTCTCAACCTTTTCCTTAGCCATATTATATTTTTTATCGGCAATAAAGGTTTCTTGTACCTCTCTCATAGGTCGCTGAGACGTAAGCATGGGTATACTTACCCTGAAATGTATCGTATCCTCTTTGATCTCCACTTGCCGATTTGTCAATAGATAATACCGCTGTCTAATATTTTGTAAACCAACGCCGCTACTCTTCTTGAGCACTTGTTTGGTCTGCATATTATTTTCAACCACTAAACTTCCTTCTTCTTCAAAAATCCGAATATGAAGCTTCTTTCTTGGCGTAACCATATTGTGTTTCACAGCATTTTCCAAGAGTAATTGCAGAGAAAGTGGTACTACTTTAGCATCAGGATTCTTAGCCATTGCAGGAATATCCACTATGATACTATCTTCAAAGCGCATCTTGATTAGATTCATATAAGTCCGCGCAAAAGCGAGTTCTTCATCTACTGAAACGAGTTCTTTATTCTTTTGCTCCAACACATAGCGATATACCTTGGATAAGGAAGTAGTGAATTTTTGCGCTTGCTTTGGATTTTCATCAATTAAGCTTGTTAAGACATTCAAGCTATTAAACAAGAAATGAGGGTCCAACTGATTTTTAAGCGCATCAAATTTGGCTGAGGCTGTTCCCGCTATGATACGAGACTGCTTTACTTCGGTTTCTTGCTTGCTCTTCCAGTAGTAAAAAGAATAGTAGAGGGCTAATGCAGTGACACAAATAAACAATGATAAATAATATTCACTTACAGCTTCATTGTCCAAAAATTGATCAAAGGGAACCCCATGATACACAACTATAATAAAGAAGCGCAACAGAAAAAGAGTTGTCATGGATACTATTACACCTGAGAAAAGCCCTAGTCCCGCTATTTTGACGGTCCAAAAAGATTGCTTAAAATACGTTAGAAGAGCCCTAAAAGCAAACATATTAACCATATATAAAGCCACTGAAACTAGCTGGTTCATCCAGAAGTACTCCCAAATATTTTCTCTCTCCCAACTTTGTCCTGTCAAGTACTGAAATATACCTGTAGAGACAAATATGATGATGCCCAAAAGGGAGGCTCTAAGCAGTTCTTTAAGAAAATTCTTCATGGGTTTATCGTAATTAAGCTCTACACTTTTCTAACACTTCTTGAACGCGATCGGCGCCAAAGTTCGGATGAAATTGAGTTGCTGGTTTAAAGGTAGGAAAAAGAGTCATGGCACGTTCTATTTCTTTACAATACGGTTCTGTAGAGGTACCAAAAAACGCTGCTCCACCCATATCCCATTCGGCTTTGGAAAGAATTAACATAGGGTTATTCGGCTCTAGTTTAAGTGCCTTTTCATACAATTGAACCACTTTAGGAGACAGGGACATTCCGTATTTCATGCCATCATCTGCCACCCATATGGTATGTACTTGCGCCTGCAAATACATGGTATAGACGTTATCTATTGTAAAACTATTCGCAGTATAAATGTACTCTTGGGCTTTGGCCGTTTGTGCTTTCAACATGGTTTCGTCTCTCTCTTCCCAGTTTTGCCAAACCTTAAGGATTTCGACTTGGGCTACATAATAATACGGAAGCCAATTCTCCTTTTCGGCTGTCGCTATGCGCTGGAAAAGATTGGAAGCTTCATCCATTTTATCCTGTTCCATAAGCTCAAACGCTTTGGTCATCCCTTGCTCATATTTTGATTGCGCCATCGCAGTAGATGAAATTAAAATCGCTAGTAAAACCACTAGATGTTTCATAATGTCTGTTTTTTGATAGTGTAAAGGTGGGGATGTATTGGCTTTCGCGAAAGCGCAACTCACCCAACTGTTATTTTTTATGTCTGAACTGTAATTGCTTCATAGACACTCAAGATTTCAGGCATAGTGATTCTTACAAATTGTACAAAAACCCTCCTATGTGTTCGCTTTCAGTCATTAGAAAAAGCTATGGCAGTTCGGAATGAAACCCAAGATAGAATTCATTAATACTCTTTAATGACTACACTAACCTAAAGCCTTCTTACCTTTGAAGTTCTAGGCTTTTATCCTTCTATTAATGAAAAAAGACATACTTATTATAGGCGCTGGTCTGACAGGCTTATTACTCGCGTATCGCCTGAAAACAGCTGGATATTCGGTACAACTATTAGAAGCTCGTGACCGCTTAGGAGGTCGCATCCATACCTTACAATCAGAAGGAAACACCCCTATCGAAATGGGTGCCACATGGCTAGGGAATCAGCACCAAGCATTGGTGCGCCTGCTCCGCGAATTGGATCTCCCCGTTTTTGAACAATATATGACAGGAAAGGCCTTATTTGAGCCCCTTTCTACCCAACCTGCACAAGAGATCGATATACCAGCCAATGACTCGCCAAGTTATAGGATAGAAGGGGGAAGCTCAACCTTAATTGAAAAGCTCGCTAGCCATTTAGACAAAACGGCCATTAGCCTAAACATAGTAGTTACTCATATTGAAGAGATCCCTGACGGTGTACGCGTATCCGCAGGAAAGCAGTTTTGGATGGCAAAGCAGGTGGTATCTACACTACCGCCCAACCTTTTTATCAATACCATTGAGTGCACGCCCCATTTACCAGAAGGTCTTGTACAGCTCGGAAAACAAACACACACATGGATGGGCGACTCCATCAAGTTTGGTGTTTCTTATGCGCGTCCTTTTTGGAGAGAAAAAGGGTTTTCTGGCACCTTATTTAGCAATGTAGGCCCGATCACTGAGCTGTACGACCATTCCAATCTAGCCGAAGATCGCTTTGCCCTGAAAGGATTTCTTTCTTCTGGGCTGTCGCAAGATACTTTCGAACATCGCAAGGAAAAGGTTATGGCACAACTCAATAGGGTCTTCGGAGATAAAGCCACTGATTTTTTGGCATATGAAGAATGTGTTTGGCAAGATGAAACACGTACTTATATTCCGTATGCCAACTATGTCTTGCCGCATCATAATAATGGACATCAGAACTTTCAAACGCTTTATCTCAACAATAAACTCCTAATTGCCGGCTCGGAAACGGCAGCACACTTTGGAGGTTATATGGAGGGTGCTGTCCGGAGTGCAGAATATACTACTCAGAAAATACTTTCGCTTATCAAGGATGGGCAATAAACAGGAGTCAGGACAAAAGGATTTGAGAGCATAAATATATTTTTTAGCCAACAAGCCTCCTAATTATTTCACCTTGAGTACTTGGACAAACTCAGTTTAGCAAAGGTCAAAGCGTGTTATCCTGTAACGGTAAAATAGCTAGAAAAAAACAGACCACATTTGGAAGTGCGGTTTTTTCTACCTTCACTAAAAAAAGACCATGAATATCCGTCAATGTATTGGCATCCTGCTTACTAGTCTTCTATGTATTGCTTGCCAGAACCATAGGCCTAAAGAGACCGTCAAGGTTCGGCATCAAGAAGATACCATAGGCTTTGCGCAGCATGCTTGGCAACTGGATAGTATTCTAGCACGTATTGCTCCTGAAGACAAACGGCCAACAGATCAAATCTATAAAGCAGTTATTTCTCCTCATGATGATTATGCCTATGCCGGCGGACTTTACACCAAAACTCTTGCTGGAATCAAGGCAAAAACGATCGTGCTTATTGGCGTAGCCCATGGCGCTCGTGATTTTGACTTGGAGAACCATCTCATTTTTGGCAGTTTTCAGTCCTGGAGTGCGCCAGGAGGTCCCATTCCAGTCTCAAGCTTAAGAGACGAGTTACTGCAGGAGATGCAAGCTAAAAATGTACTAGTTCACGATGCCATGATGCAACAAGAACATTCCTTGGAGGCCATCACTCCATTCTTACAAAAACAAAACCCTGAAATAGAAATCATTCCTATTTTAGTTCCGTATGCAACTTTTGAGATGATGCATGTCTTTTCTAATGACCTAGCCACATCTTTACATACGCTCATGGAGAAGTATCAATTACAGTATGGTGAAGATCTCGCCATTGTAATTTCCAATGACGCAATTCATTATGGTTCTGAAGGTTGGGGCGGCAAAGATTTAGCGCCTTTTGGAACGGATAGTATTGGCAATGCCAGAGCACATCAGAAAGATGAAAGAATCATCAAAGAATGTTTAGAGGGCCAACTCACACTGGAGAAAGTTCGCCAATTTAATACCTACACTATTATGCCCGATAATTTCAAGGAATACAATTGGACCTGGTGTGGCCGCTACTCGACTCCACTTGGTTTACTGACTGCCAACAAACTGAGTATGCTTACGCGAAAAAAGCCGCTGGTGGGCACCAAAATTGATTATCGTTCCAGTCTTTACAATGACCCCATTGCAGTAGAAGATATCGGAATGGGACATACCGCTCCTGCAACAAATACACATTGGGTGGCCTATGTTGGGATGGCGTATGAGTAGTAACTAAGATGTGAGAGGAAATACTCAAAAGCAAAGCATATGGACTAGTGTACGGACTATTGCCTAACGTCTTATTCCTATTCCCTATGATATGATTTTCTCTTTACTTGCTCCAAACCAGTATTCAACAAAAGAATCTACCGTAAAAATTAAAATGATAAGAAGTAGCGTGAGCCCTAAAGTGATGAGCCTTCTTTTCCATAGCATTTTAGGTGTTGGCTCAAAATGAGTCAGCCGTTGGATGACATCTGTAACCCTTTCTTTATTAAAAAACAGAATAAAGAACAGCATGATTAGAATTATAATTGCATTTGAAAGTGCAGGATAGACATCGAGAAAAATGAGATCAAAGAGCAAGATGTTCACCATTATAGGAATTAAGATCAGGACGCCGATCAGTTTTGTTTTGTTCCATAAAAGAAACCAAGCACCGATAAGTTGTAAAACTCCAATGAATAAAATATAAACATACGAGTACCCCATAAAGGTCCAAGCAAGGGAAAAGCCACTTGCCTCTCCTAAGGTTGTATTTGCGATTTCAGTGGGTAGTTTACCTTTCATATAAAACTGTCCTCCTAGCAATTTTGACAGCGCATAAATACTAAGGATAAAAAAAACACACTGACGTAGCACTAGTTCAAGAGTGCCTTTAAGGTTTGATGTAGTCATGAATTTGGTGTTAGATTTTTTTAACTTAAAAACAAAAATGCAGGTTTGTATCGGACAGGCTTTCCATTGTGATATCTCAAAGTATTAAATAGTACGACTACAAAATTCAGGAAATACATACCTCCTATGGTGATCAGGATACTCGCAAAAGATACGTCTATAGGTAGTTTAAGAGCATCTATACCAAAAAGAACCATCAGCATGAAAAACAAAAGCAGTGACCATGATATCTGAAAATTCAAAATGGCTTTTCCTATAGAATCTACATGCTGTATTTTGTCTTTTTTTGATATCCAAATAATCATTGGAATTACGGTCCCAAGCAATGGAAAAGGGATAAACCCAAGCTGTGATAGGTTCAATAAAAGAAGGACCTTAGTATCCTTTAGCATTTGCCAATCCATTAGTTCGTTAGGGGTAACCGCTAAGGCAACAGCTAACTTTTGAATGGAATCTCCAGTGGGTTGTGTTGCTCCGTTTTCAATTCTTTGAACGGTTCGCGCACTCACGCCTGCTTTTTCTGCTAATAGTTCTTGAGAGATCCCATTTTGCTTTCGTAACTCCTTTATCTTTTCTCCTACAGCTATATTTTTCAACCCAGCGTTGTTTAATTGTTTCAAGCAAAACTAAACAAAGGGACCGGCATGGGTGTCGTCATGTGCATGACATCTTCACGACATCTTTGTAAATAGCACACAGAATGGTATGATGAGGAGGTTTATTCCTAAGTTCTTATTCCTCTTGTGTAACCATTGGACCCAAGGATTTTCCGCCTAACAAATGTATATGCAAATGAAATACAGACTGTCCTGCATCCTCATTAATGTTCATGGTTAGTCGGTAGCCGGTTTCAGAAACACCTTGTTCTTTCGCTAGCTTTTTAGCCACTAAAAATAGTTTGCCCAACAATAGAGTATCTTCTTCGGAAACATCATTAATGGTATGGATTTCCTTTTTAGGAACAATGAGTAAATGAATAGGTGCTTGAAGTCGCAAAGGAACAAAGGCAATAATATCTTCATCCTCATACACAATAGTGGCTTCTAACTCTCTATTAATTATTTTAGTAAACACAGAACTCTTTTCGATTTTTTCTGCTTTCTTTTTTTGGTATTCCTGACTTTGACTCCAACACATTGAAGTAGTTAACAATAAGAGTATGATTAAAAGATGTCTATTTTTCATTGCGCTATTTAATTCCCAAGTTCGTTATATCCCAATCTCTCCAAACACGCTCCGCGGTTCTCAATAAGCGGGATGCCTGTTAATGGCAATCGTCTTTTCTACTTTCCTGTCCTAATCGGATTCGTTCTAAAGATATATGCAAATAGTACCGCAAAAACTACATAGACCGCAGTAAGCGAAATAATAATTCCTGAATGCGTTTCTATTTTAGAAACCACTTTAACTAATGCAATGGCACCAACTCCAAAATGCATAAAGTTTCCAATGGGAATGGGTCTATTATAGATTCCGCCAATTAGTGTTCCTTTTGCCATCCAATTTAAAATTCCAAAGCCCAAGTATCATGCACTCATTATATTCAAAAAGAGCATGGTAATCGTATTTGACTCAATACTTAGACAGTCCATTATTTCATAATGGTAAAAAAGAAAAAAGGATCCCAATGACCCCCAATAACAAAGCACTTGTGGTCATTACTATTTTTGGATACATTTTTTTTAATTTAGAAGGAAGAGTACTACTTTTGTCGTTTTACATTAAAAATAGTTACACATTCGTGTCCCTTAATTACTTTTATCAATTTCAAATACTTTTGCCCATTTCGCTTTATTTCGTTCAAAAACGATCCGTCCAGTAATCGTTATGACCCCAGTTGCTACCCCGACCATTCCAAAGAATGGTGCTTTTGGAATCCGTGTCAGCGTTTCTGCGGCAAAGGCTGCATACAGTCCTATCACCGACCAATACATAAAGGCAAAATGTTGCATTCTCCACGCATTCACAGGTTTCTTTCTCCAGATGGGAATCATACCGAGTACAATAGTCCCTAAACTGAAAAGTGCTGCATAATGAAATATTCCCCATCCATTGAATAATCTATAAATCAGAAAAGCCGTTCCTAACAGTATTCCCATACTCACTACATATGCATATCCTGCACTAATATGTCGTTTTGTTCCCTTTTTAGAAACCAACACTAAGGTTCCAAAAAATAATGCAAGGCCCGATGCTATGAGGTGGATCAGTCCGGTAGTGTCTCCCACTAAGTTTTCCATCTGTTATTTGGTTGGTTTAATGCGCACTAATGTGCATGAAGGGTCATTTACATACTACCACTTTCTATTCAGGCCAACACTACCTTCTTAAAAAATTCATTTCAACTACATAATCTCTATGATTAAATCTTCTCTGCTTTTTCTAACTTTTTTGAGATTCACCAACCAGTCTTTTTCAGTCGCTCGATATCCTAAAGGAAGCATCACGCAGCTTCTCAATCCCTTTGCTCTTAAGCCTAATATCTCATCTACGGCTGCAGGATCGAAAC
>JBLHXM010000039.1:0-26642 GCA_047630395.1 Dokdonia sp. | reverse complement strand
GTATTATCACAACTGCGAATCACTTCGAGGAGTTGCTGTCCTGCAAAGTCATATAATTGATGATGTAATACAATTTCATCTTCAGAAATGTGGTATGCTTGCGCGAAAATAGCCGCGGTAGCCTTTGCCCTTGTCGCGTCACTACTGAGTAACATATCAGGTTTGGGCATTTTTTCAGCCACTGCCACAGCGACGATTGGTGCATCTCGCATTCCTCTTTCATTCAATGGGCGTTCATGATCTATGACATCAAACTCCCAACTTGATTTTGCATGACGAACTAGGTAAAGTGTTTTCATATCAAGGTGCTAATCGTTCTTTAATCCATTGATTTTCTTGCAACCTATAACGAATACGGTCGTGCAAGCGACTCGGTCTTCCTTGCCAAAATTCAATCATCGTTGGTTCTACAGAATAACCACCCCAATGCTTTGGACGTTGAATATCTTCATTTTCATACTGTGCCACTAGGGATTGCATTTTCTCTTCGAGAATAGCTCTGTTTTCTATCACGCAACTTTGATCTGAAACCAAGGCTCCTAGTTGACTCTCTTTAGGTCTCGACGTAAAATACGTATCAGATTGTGCTTCTGGAACTTTCTTTATGGTTCCCTTAATAATCACTTGTCGTTCGAGATTAGGCCAAAAAAAAGAAAGTCCTACTTGAGGATGTTGAGCAATACTCTGTCCTTTTTCACTTTCGTAATTAGTATAAAACACAAAACCTTCGTTATTGTATTCTTTAAGCAGTACAATACGGGCTTTTGGAAAGCCATCGGCGTCTAGAGTTGCTAAGCTCATAGCATTAGGCTCTGTGACTCCGCCAGCAGCCTCAACCTCCTTAAACCAGCTTGTAAATTGATCCATAGGACGCGCCTTCGTATGGGCGATATCCAAAACTCCAGCTTCATAAGATTGACGGTAGTTATGCAGGTCTCTATTCATAATAGCTAAGGTACAAGAATCGCAAAGAAGTTAAAAGTAAGAACGTTGATTTCACAGTTATTTAATACCTGTTAAAAAGCAAGCTTTTACAGTTACGTTTCCCCTTAATAATAGTGTGCGTTGTTTTGAAGTAGCTTGTCAAAAGTGACCAGCAGAAAGCGCTTACTTCTTCAAAAATCCTTTTTTCTTCAAGAGTTTACGGATTTCTGTATTGTGCTTCACAATGCGCATATGTTCTGTATAGTCGATACTCTCGTCTTCAAATTCAGAATGACCAAATTGCCCTTCGAAATTGGGAAGCATTTCAACTTCATCAATTTCTACAACATAGCGTCTATGCTCTGTATACCCATCGGCGTTCAGAAAGTACTCACAAATATGTCGCTCTTCATGAAAAACAATACGAAAAGCAATTGTAATATTCTCTTTTACAGAGGTTGAACCCGCAGTATGATATACTTTCTTGGGATAGGTATTTGGACTTACCAAAAACAAATTACGTGGAATCAACAAATCAAAATGTTCCTGTAATTTAGCCAGTATAGGTCTTGGTACTTTAGGTTTTTCAATGTCCATTTCTCTTATGTTTTGCTTAGAAAGTAAAGACCTTTCCATCATCTGCCAAATGTACGTTTTCAAAAATAGGTTTCGCTTCTTCCATAAAAAGATTCAAGTCGGCATAACGGGTGGAATAATGTCCCAAAATTAAATTCCCTACTTCCGCATCTGCAGCAATCTGAGCGGCATGTGCTGCCGTACTATGACCTGTAGGCTTACATAGATGGATATGGCTTTCTAAGAAAGTAGCCTCATGGTATAAGGCTGTTGCTCCTTTTATCTGTTCGGCGATGGCAGGTTTATATGCTGTGTCACTACAGTAGGCATAGCTTTTTGGCGGTTCTGGATCAAAACTAAGGTTGTCATTAGGAATTCGAGTCCCGTCCTCGAGCACAATATCTCCTCCTTGTTTGATTTTTGTATAATATGCCTTATCAATATCAAGCTGTAGACAAGCATTAATGTCTAACTTTCGTTCGCCATCCTTTTCTTGAAAAAAGAATCCATTGGCATATATTCTGTGTTTCAACGGAATGGTTGTGACCGTAACGCGCTCGTCTTCGAAAATAACGGTAGGGGTTTTATCTTCAATTTCACAAAAATGTAAAGGGTAACTTGTAAATCCTTGTGAAAGTTTAAGTTGTAATAGGCAAATTTCTTTGATGCCTTTAGGTCCATAGATAGTAAGTGGTGCTGTACGTTTCAATAAACTAAAAGTCGTGATAACACCCATTAACCCAAAAAAATGATCTCCGTGTAGATGCGAGATGAAGATATGTTTGATGCGTGAAAATCTGATTTTATTTTGTCTTAACGCCACTTGGGTCCCTTCTCCACAATCTATCAGAAACATATGATTTCGGATATCGAGTACTTGAGATGTTGGATTCTTGAACGCGCCAGGAGCGGCGGCATAACATCCTAAAATGGAAATATTCAGTGTTGCACCCATCGCTTTTTTTTTAAAAGCCAAGATCTCTTTCGATATCTTCCATGGCGATGACATCTTCGGCTTCGAGGATGGTTGGGACCACAATCATTTCATCGGGCACCAAATCATAGTCAATTCCAGTATTTACAATTACAAAAGACGTCTTTCCGGCACGCTGATAATTGGATAATTTAATAAAAGCTACTAATTGTTCTAATGTGAGTGTTTCATACTTTAAAATATCGATCACTAGATTATGCGTTTCATACTTCTCTGGAACGACACACTCAAGATAGCTGGCAAATTTGAGGATATCGTCGCGCTCATCGCTTAAAATCGTTAGAGTATCTTTTACGGTCACTTGCATTATTGCTTGATTTTTGATGCGAGTAAATAGATGACTGCCATCCGAATGGCAACTCCATTTTGCACCTGGTCTAAAATAATAGCATGCTCAGAATCGGCGACATCACTGGTGATTTCTACACCGCGATTGATAGGACCAGGATGCATGATCACTATTTCCTTATTAAGGCTATCCAGTAGCGCTTTACTTACACCATACTGCTGGGTATACTCTCTGGTACTTGGAAAGTAGCTGATATCCATGCGCTCGTTTTGTACACGAAGCATATTTGCTACGTCACACCACTCTAAGGCTTTGCGCAGATCTAACTCCACTTCTACTCCTAAGCTTGCAATATACTTAGGCAACAATGTTTTGGGCCCGCAAACTTTTACTTCAGCGCCTTGTAGTTTAAGTGCATAAATATTAGACAACGCAACGCGACTGTGAAGAATATCGCCTACAATCACCACTTTTTTACCTGCGACTTCCCCTAGGCGTTCACGGATTGAAAAACAATCCAATAAGGCCTGAGTAGGATGCTCATGTGCCCCATCTCCAGCATTGACAATACTTGCATTAATATGTTTGGATAGAAATACGCCAGCTCCAGGATTGGGATGTCGCATGACTACCATGTCTACTTTCATAGACAAGATATTGTTAACGGTATCGATTAAGGTTTCCCCTTTCTTTACAGATGACGCCGCGGCCGAAAAATTTATAACATCGGCGCTCAATCGCTTTTCTGCTAGTTCGAAAGAAAGCTTTGTACGTGTGCTGTTTTCAAAGAAAAGATTGGCAATAGTGATATCACGCAGTGAAGGCACTTTCTTAATAGGCCTGTTGATCACTTCTTTAAAATGATCGGCCGTTTTAAAAATAAGATCAATATCTGCTTTACTGATATACTTGATACCCAGCAAATGATTGACGCTCAACTCGCTCATAATATTATTTCTTAACTTTTAATAACGTACACACTATCTTCTCCTTCATTTTCCACCCAGCTCACTTTTACTTTCTCTTCATTGATGGCGTCTACCTGTCTTCCTCGATAGTCCGGTTGGATGGGTAGATGTCTACTAAAGCGTCTATCGATGAGACAGAGAAGCTCTACTTCCATAGGTCTGCCAAAACTTTGCAACGCCGTCAGAGCGGCATTGATACTTCTTCCTGTATAGAGGACATCATCAATAAAAACCACTCTTTTATTCTCTACGACAAAATCAATCTTTGTTTTATTAGCTTCTAAGATCTTTTCTGTACGTCTAAAATCGTCTCTGTAAAAGGTAATGTCGAGGTAGCCTAACTTTACATCTTCAATCTGATAGGATTCTCTAAGGAGTTTGGCCATGCGTTCTGCTAAAAACACGCCCCGAGGCTGTATTCCTATTAAAACAGTTTCGGTAAAGTCGTTATGATTTTCAATGAGTTGACACGCCAGTCTATTTAGAATAATATTGACTTCGGTAGCATTAAGTAATACTTTTTGACTCATAGATGTTTTCCAAAACAGTGTTCGGAAAGCAAAGATACTATTTTTTGTAGTTTCAGCCTTGAGAATTCCAAGGTAGAAAGGATCATTCTTTTCTATATAAAAAAAACCTCCCAACTTTGTTGGGAGGTTTTTTCCTTCAGTAACGGTTGAAATTACTTTGTTACGACTGATTTGTTTTGTGCTTTTGAAAGCTCAATAGAAATGGCAGTTCGTTCAAATTTCATTTTACCAGCACCCGTTTCAATGATACAAGTTCCATCAGAATTCAGTTCTAAAACCTTTCCGTGAAGCCCGCTCTTTGTTACGACTTTATCACCTTTCGTGAGACCGCTATCAAAATTTTTCTCTTGCTTGATCTTCTTTCGTTGTGGTAAAACAATAAAGAATATGATAAATACTGCAAACAGTAGTATCGGTCCTGCAAGTTGTCCTAAGTCACCCATATGAATTACTTAGACGCGCCTGCAGCAGGAGCTTCAACAAATGCTTTGATACGGATAGTTTCCTTACCAGTAGCAGTGTTTGCTTTGATTGTTACGGTTTTTGTTACAGCGTTTGTACCACTACCATTATATTTTACAAGAAGTTCACCTTTTGCACCTGGAGCAACAGGATCCTTAGAGTACGTAGGTACCGTACATCCACAAGAACTCTTTGCATCAACAATTACTAATGGTGCTTTTCCAGTGTTTGTAAAAGTAAATTTGTGCTCAACAGAGTTTCCTTTATTGATTTTTCCGAAGTCGTGTTCAACCTCATCAAAAACCATTACTGGATATTCTGTAGCTTGAGCATCACGAACTGCCGCTACTTCTACATTTTCTTCTTTTACTTTACTAGTTGCGTCCTCTTTACAAGACGTAAAGATCATAGCAGTTAGCACTCCTAATACTAAAATACCTTTTTTCATTGTTTCTTATTTTTAATTAAATATGTTCAAAAATAGTAATTTTTTTATTCTTGCAAGCCTCTACCCGTTTTCTTTAACGTATTGTTTTTACTGTATTCTTTAACAAGCTTATCTAAAACTCCATTAATAAAGATACTACTCTTGGGTGTTGAGTATTCTTTTGCAATCTCCAAATACTCGTTAATCGTTGCTTTTACTGGAATAGTTGGGAATTTCAAAAACTCACAAAGCGCCATTTTGATAAGAACCATATCCACGTCGGCGATACGTTCTTTATCCCAATTGGGCGTGTTTTTGGTAATCTCTTCTGTTAAGAATTCATCGTTGGCCACTGTCTTACTCAATAATTCAGGTCCAAATGTCCTATCATCGTCATTTTTAAATAGCTCTGGCAACAAAGAACTTTCAGGAGATGAAGGCTTCATTTTCTGAATACGTTTTAGAACCGCCATGTTTACCATTGGTAAATCATCCAACCACGTCAGACGTTTATCTTCTAGATAATCATATAACTTTTCGTTAGGAGCCAATACTTCAGTATAGAAGTTAATAACAAAGGCACGATCTTCTTTAAAGGTCGTTTCGCCACTTTCCATATAGGCCTCATAACAGTCACTTTCCACAAGAGCATTGAAGATAATAGCAACGTACTCGTCATCTAAGCGCCAATTTTTTAACTTACGCTTCCCCAATTCATCTTGTAATAAGGCATTGGAAGCCATTTTTACAAGGGCTTGGTTTTTAATAAATTTTGTATTGGGATTTTTATCGGTCTCTGTGGCCAATATCTTTTTCGCATGCTTCTCTTGGTACTCTTTCGCGAAAGCGTGAACCTCCACCATCAAATCAAGTAGCAACAAATAGAGACTATAACTCTCTTTAATACTCTCCTTAACAAACTTCTCCTCTTGAGGTAAGGAAGTTTGTGATCTACAACCCATCGCATAAATAGATTGCATTACCTTGACACGAATGTGGCGTCTGTTCAACATATACCAAAGAACTTTTAGAAAATAAAACAGGGATCCTGCTTAGTGCAAAATCCCTGCAAAAATACAGTTTTATATGCAACCTGTATATTAAATTATAGTCTTTTACACATTTGCTTTTTTACGTGTTTCAATGCGTTCTACCGCTACTTCCAATGCCGCTTGGTGCGTGGTAATTCCACGAGAATCGGCTGTATTTAATATTTCAAGTGTCGTATCGTAGATATTTTCTGTCTTGCGAATGATTTCTTGCTTCCCGTAATTTTCCAGCTCTGCATACACATTAATGATGCCTCCTGCGTTGATTAAGAAATCCGGCGCATAAACAATACCGCGTTCTTGTAGGCGCTGACCGTGGAGATTTTCATCCGCCAATTGGTTGTTTGCTGCTCCAGCGATTACTTTGGCTTTCAATTTTCCAAGAGTCTCATTATTGATAGTAGCTCCAAGAGCACATGGCGCGTAGATATCCATATCGGCAGCATAGACATCGTTTCCTGTGAAGATCGTCGCTCCATATTTATCACGTATTTCTTCTAAACGTGCTTGATTGATATCACTAATAATTACTTTTCCTCCTTCATTGGTGATGTGCTCGACCAACACTTCTCCCACATGCCCAACTCCCTGCACAAGGACTTTCTTTCCTTCTAAGTTATCAGATCCATAGGCATACTTGGCTGCTGCTTTCATCCCCATAAAAACTCCATATGCTGTAATAGGCGATGGATTTCCAGCGCCTCCTTTTTCTTCAGAGATTCCAGTAACGTATGGAGTCACAGTGCGAACTAAATCCATATCGGCTGTTTCCATACCAACATCTTCCGCAGTATAGTAACGCCCACCTAAAGAATGTACAAATTCTCCAAAACGCTTCATCAACTCGGGCGTTTTCTGTGTCTTGGCATCACCAATGATCACCGCTTTTCCTCCTCCAAGGTTCAACCCAGTGATGGCACTCTTAAAAGACATTCCTCGTGATAAACGCAATACATCATTCAAGGCATCCCATTCAGAGGCATAGTTCCACATACGTGTACCTCCCAAGGCAGGTCCTAGAACCGTATTGTGAATACCTATAATGGCCTTAAGCCCGGTATCCTTATCGTTGCAAAAAACAATTTGCTCGTGGTCATTAAAAGAATGTTGCCCAAAAACAGGGGCTACCTTTTTCAATTGATCTGGTGATAATACATCTACTGTCATATTTATAGGAATTAAGGATGCTGAATTTTACTTTTCTAAATGTAACCGTGCTAAAATAACGAATAATTCAATTTATGTGAATGTAAAACTGTAAAAATTGCGAATATGTTAACAAATACTGATAATTGTAGCGGATACTATTATTGAATACCCTTACTTAACAGGCAGATGCTCAAAAGAATAAAGGCGCTTTGATAAATTTTCACTAGAATTAGGTAGTACAGAAAATGAAAATTGGCGAACTTCGCTATTCCATCTATTTACACGCACCGAACCGCATTAATGAAAGCACTCAAATCCCTAAATCATTATTTCTTACGATATAAATGGCGCCTTATTCTAGGCTTTTTTATTGTCATTGCAGCAAGGGTGTTTGCAGTTGCAAATGTCAACTTTATTGGAAAGACCGTTGATGTAGTTAGAGCATATCTTAAAGACGAAATAACGGTTGACCTTTTTAAAAGCGGACTCATAAAATACTTATTACTTCTATTAGGTGCTACCGCCCTATCTGGGCTTTTTACATTCTTAATGCGCCAAATGATCATTGTCGTTTCTCGCTTTATCGAAGCCGATCTTAAAAATGATATCTATGCACAATACCAACGACTCTCTCTAGGCTTTTATAAAAAGAATAGAACAGGGGATCTCATGAATCGCATCTCAGAAGATGTAGGGAAGGTCAGAATGTACGTGGGCCCGGCCATTATGTACCTGCTCAATGCTCTCGTGCTTTTTGCTACGGTGATTCCATATATGTACGCAACAGCGCCAAGCTTGACCTTATACACCCTCATTCCCCTGCCTATTTTATCAATATCTATTTATAAGCTGAGCAAAGAAATTCACAAGCGGAGCACCATTGTACAAGAATACCTTTCAAAGTTGACTACCTTTTCTCAAGAGTCCTTTAGCGGAATTGCAGTCATCAAAGCATATATTTTAGAAGGCCAAACCTCAAGTGGTTTCAAACAACTCAGTGACGATAGTAAAGACAAGAATTTAGACCTTGTAAAAGTGCAAGCCTTCTTCTTCCCACTCATGATAGGATTGATTGGAGCGAGTAATTTACTCGTAGTATTCGTAGGTGGAAAGCAATATATAGATGGTACGATTACAGACTTTGGCACCTTGGTCGAGTTCATTATGTTTGTCAATATGCTCACTTGGCCCGTAGCGACTGTTGGCTGGGTAACCTCCATAATCAAAGCTGCAGAAGCTTCTCAAATTCGGATCAACGAGTTTTTAGATATCGATCCTGAAATTCAAAATAATACAGAAGCTTCAACACCTATTCAAGGAAATCTTGTTTTTGACAATGTGAGCTTCACCTATGATGATACAAACATCACCGCGCTAAAAAACGTTAGTTTTTCTATCAACAATGGAGAAACCTTAGCCATCATTGGAAGTACGGGTTCTGGAAAATCGACGATCTTAGAATTGATTGGCCGCCTCTATGATATTGATAGTGGATCAATTCAACTGGATGGTATCGAACTTGCACAAACCAATCTCAGTGAGCTACGCAAGAGTATTGGATACGTGCCTCAAGATGCCTTTTTATTTTCAGACACGATCAAGGAGAATATTAAATTTGGTAAGGTAGATGCAACCGATGAGGAGGTGATCGCTTTCGCGAAAGCTGCCGCTGTCCATGAAAATATCGCCGACTTCAAAAAGGGCTATGATACCATTTTGGGAGAGCGCGGAATCACCCTCTCAGGTGGGCAAAAACAACGAGTATCCATTGCTAGAGCGTTGATCGCTCAACCCAAAATACTATTACTTGATGATTGTTTGAGCGCTGTAGACACGGAAACGGAAGAGGAAATCTTGACCAATCTTGCTGAAATTGCAGCAAAAACGACCACTATTATTGTCAGTCACAGAATTTCCTCAGCAAAAAATGCGGATAGAATAATCATTTTAGATGAAGGGAAAATTGTCCAACAAGGCACTCATAGTAAGCTAATAGCAGTAGATGGGTACTACAAAGAATTATATCTAAAACAATTGGACGAGAAAGAAATGTAAAAAAAAATTGGGTACCCTTTATTTTTTTACCATTTTTGAGGAACTAATTATTAAACTAAAACGACAAGTTGACTATGAGTGATTACGGAACGCGGGAGAATGAAGAGATATTTTCAAAAGTACTAAGAGCTGGAAGAAGAACTTATTTCTTTGATGTACGATCAACTAAAGCTGGCGATTACTACCTTACCATCACAGAGAGTAAAAAGTTCACTAATGATGATGGTTCATTCCACTTCAAAAAACATAAGATTTACTTATACAAAGAGGATTTTGAAGGATTTACAGAAATTTTAAACGAGATGACTGCCTACGTTTTGACTGAAAAAGGTCTTGAAGTAATTAGCGATCGTCACCAGGCAGATTATGTACGCCCTGAAGTTACTGCAGAATCGGTAGCTACTGAAGAGGTTGAAGAATCAACACCAAGCACAGAAAGCTTTACAGACGTAAGCTTTGACGATATCTAGAAGATAGATAACATCCATACAATACTAAAAAGCCATTGCATTTGCAGTGGCTTTTTTTGTGTTCAAAATTAGCAAGCGCCCATTCCCGGGAAGGCAAGCATTTCCCCCAATCCAACCGTAAATAACCAATTCCCATAAAGGGCATGCTCTACAGATACCAAAGTCGTCGACTTCGTTTTGGAAAAGGTATATGCAAATAAAAGGCCCCCGACAAAAGTAAGCACTGTTACTAATGTATTTTGTAAAAAGAGATGCGCGAGACAAAAGATTACAGCATTTACAAAAATTAGTAGATTTTTATTTTCAAAAAACTGCCCGTAACGCGCAAAGAAAAAGGTACGATAAATAAGCTCCTGTGGCCATACCGATAGAAACGTATACACACACAGTATAATAATAAATAATTTCATATCAGTACTCGGTACACAAAACAGCTTTGTAGGATCTACTATATACACATACGCTGTGGTGACTAAAGCAACTACGACAAATTTGATGACCGTTGTCTTCAAAAATCGCTTCCAATCAATGTCTCTTTTGATATTGAATTTTATCCCCGTCTTTGTAAAGAGAATATAAAGCAGGTAAATGAAAGCCACCATAATGGTCGCTCCTTTTATCTTAAAACTATAAGGCAATAATAAACTGACTGGAATGGCAACAAAGAGTAGAAATAATTCAATACTCAGCTTGGTTTTTAAACTCATATTAGATGGTAATTGCTGTTGTATGTTTGACTTCATTAATCATGAACGAACTGTGCGTACTTCCTATGTGGTCTAAGGTAGTAAGTTTAGTCACCATAAACTCTCTAAAAGCGGCCATATCGCGCACGAGTACTTTGATAATATAATCAGAATCTCCACTTACATGAAAACATTCCACCACTTCATCCAGTTTTTGGATAGCCTTCTCAAAGCCAGTCAGATATTCTTTGCGATGCTGCAGCAGTTTGATATGACAGAAAACCACAAAATCACGTTCGACTTTAGACTTATTAATCAAGCCTACATAGCGCTCAATAATACCTTCGCGTTCTAGTTTTTTAATCCGTTCATAGATAGCCGTCACAGATAGATTTGATAGATGGGAAAGTTCTTTATTAGTCATCTTACAATCTTCTTGTAAATAAACCAATAGCTTTTTGTCGATAGGATCTAATTTGAGCATAGAAAAATATTCTTTGTAATTGGAATTGATGATGCTTTCGCGAAAGCACAAATACATATAAAATCAAATTTACCGAAAATTAATCTAAATATTACTTCATCTATTGACTATCATTCCATATAAACATACTTTTGATTATAAATAAACTAATAAGATTCAATACGTCTTACACCTAAAATCAAAAAACTATGTCATTTAAACCCGCAAATGAGATTCAAGATTTACAATATTTTGGAGAATTTGGAGGCGTAAACCCCTCCATATCTGACAGCTCTACCTATACCTTTCTTTCGGCAAAAACCATGCTGGACACCTTTGAAGGAAATGCAGATGGCTGTTATTTATATTCCCGCCACAGTACGCCCTCTAATTTATACCTTGGCGCGGCATTAGCCGCCATGGAAGGAACCGAAACAGCAAATGTTGCGGCGAGCGGAATGGGTGCCATTACTCCTACCCTTTTGCAATTGTGTCAAGCAGGTGATCATGTCGTTTCTAGCCGGACGATTTACGGAGGCACCTATGCTTTTCTAAAAAACTTCGCACCTCGATTGGGTATTGAAACCAGTTTTATAGATATCACAAATCTTGAAGTTGTAGAAGCTGCAATCACTGAAAATACCAAGGTTTTATACTGTGAATCGGTGAGCAATCCTTTGCTTGAAATAGCCGATATAGAAGCCTTAAGTGCGCTTTCGCGAAAGCACAACCTAGTGCTCGTTGTAGATAACACTTTTTCACCCCTTTCTATATCGCCTATTTCCCATGGCGCCGATGTGGTCATCCATAGTTTGACAAAATTCATCAATGGTTCTTCAGATGCTGTGGGTGGAGTCGTGTGTGGAACTCAAGAATTTATTGATGCCTTGAGAAATGTAAATGATGGTGCAAGTATGCTCTTAGGACCTACCATGGACAGTTTGCGTGCTTCTTTTATTTTGAAAAATCTACGTACCCTTCACATTCGTATAAAGCAACACAGTCATAATGCGATGTATCTCGCACAACAGCTTGAAACGGACGGAATACGAACAGTATATCCAGGACTCCCCTCTCACCCAAGTCATGCTATTTTTGAACGAATGATGAATACCGAGTATGGATATGGGGGAATGCTCACCATTGATGTAGGCTCTTTAGACAAAGCAAATGCGCTTATGGAACTCATGCAAAAACGCAATCTTGGATATCTTGCTGTGAGCCTTGGCTTCTACAAGACATTATTCAGCGCCCCTGGAACGTCCACTTCTTCTGAAATTCCAGAAGAAGAACAAGCAGCCATGGGGCTTACAGATGGCTTGATTCGTTTCTCCATTGGCCTTGACAACGACATCAAACGCACCTATGAAATGATGCGTAAATGTATGGAAGAGCTTCACATTCTTAAGCCAGAGATCATGCTCGCCTAAATATAAAAAAAGGCCAGTCTTTTCAGTCTGGCCTTTTTTTATATTTTCTATTCAATGTCTTAATCCGCCTTGACCAATTCAACCAATACCGATGAATCGGGTAAAATACGCACATTTGAGAATGTATCTGCTAAATACACATAAAACTGTTGGTTGCTATAATTGACATTGACTAATACAGTTTTGTCAAGCTCGTTCTTGTATTTCCAACTCTCGTAAATACTCTTGCACAAGATCCAGCCAGCTTATTTGCAGCACCAGGTCCTTGCGTCAGGAAAAATTCAACACTTGAATTAGCACTATTTATACGTTGAATATTTATAGTATACGTCACTCTATAAAGTCCTGTAACACTTCCTGTCTGTATATTGGTAGCACTCAAGGTCGTTCCGTTAGTAATACTATTGGTTCCAAAGGATACAGCGATAGCCAAATTAGTCCCAGCTGTATTTGAGGTCTTAAAAATCTGACCGTAGATTGCATCGTTTCCAGCAGACACTTCATCCCATGTACTTCCATTCCAAGATACGAGTCCAGCTTCTAGTGCATGAGTACCTGTCGTCGTCGTCATATTGTAGACCAACGTTCCAGGAACTAGTGGAATTCCCGATGGATTCACTACCGCAGCAGCATCATTATCTCCAGAAAGCACATATCTAGGAACTAAAAACCCACCGTTTGTTGCGCTTGAAACCTCTAAAGCCGCTTATGGATCTATGGTACCTAAGCCTGCCTGAGCTCAGGCCATTGTATAACAAATGCTAAATATTAACCAGCAAAAAAGCTTCATGATCTATTTTTTTTTAAAAAAATTATCATTTCAAATCAAATTTATCACGGTTTAGCCACCTTAAAATTACGGATAACCCTCACAGGATTTGCGAATTATTGTACATCCTTAAATTATAAAGCACATGAATACCTATGAGCATTAGAACTCCTAGCATCCCATTATCCTCAAGGTATACCTTCGTAGCTCTGTCACGATAAAAGATAGAAGTAATAAAAATCATGAGGTCAAACTAATATTTGCAAATACTTTACATTATGATTACTTTTTTTGACTTGTACATCCCCTTACAAAACCGTAACATTACATACTAAACAAGCGTACTATGACGAAGTTATCACCGGATCCTAAAAATGAACATATCTTAGAAAACAAAGAATTAAGCATTTGGGAAGCTTTAATTCCTGTGCTTATTCTTATGGGTTTACTAGCCTATAACATATTTTTTCAAAAAGGGGAATGGCTAGGTGAATATTCAAATCACTTTATCTTACTCATGGGAGGAGTCGTTGCATTGGTGATGGGACTTCTGAATAAGACTTCAGTTTCGACGATGTTGACTGAGGTCTTGGAAAACCTTCGAAGCATTTTTGTTCCTGTTTTAATTCTTTTCTTGGTAGGTGCCCTTGCAGGAACTTGGCTCGTCAGTGGTGTCATTCCAGCAATGGTATACTATGGTTTACAAATTCTTAGTCCAGAGATTTTCCTTCCTGCTTGTGTTATAATTGCTGCCATTATCTCCATTGCAACGGGAAGTTCGTGGACCACATCGGCGACAGTAGGGATTGCTCTTATCGGTATTGGATCGGTATTGCAAATCAATCCAGGAATGATTGCTGGCGCTGTTATTTCAGGCGCTTATTTTGGAGATAAAATGTCTCCATTAAGTGATACCACAAACTTAGCTCCAGCAATGGCGGGTACCGATTTGTTTACACACATTCGATATATGTCCCTAACAACGGGACCGACTATCCTTGTCACATTAATCGTTTTCATAATTATAAGTGCTACGGGAGAGGCTACAGGAGAGGCAGACGTCAGTGCTTTTTCTGAAACTATAAAATCAACTTTTAACATTACACCTTACTTATTTCTTGTACCAGGAGCTGTAATAGCATTGATTTTATTAAAAACAAAACCTCTAGTAGCTTTATCAGTAGGCGTATTACTCGCTGCTGTATTTGCATTATATTTCCAACCTGACATACTCTTGAAGATTTCAGAAACAAAGGGCGAGGCTATTTGGAATGCCATCCTTACAGACACGGCCATTATAACCACTGATGAAACGCTTAACGACCTTTTTAGCGCCGGAGGAATGAAAGGCATGCTCTGGACCATTCTACTTATTGTATGCGCAATGATATTTGGTGGTGTTATGGACGGTATTGGTGCACTTGCACGTGTTACTCGATCCTTGTTAAAGGTCGCTGACTCCGTATTTGGGTTGTTTGCAACCACTGTTATTAGTTGTTTAGGGCTCAACGTCATCGCTTCAGATCAATACCTTGCCCTGGTAATCCCCGGAAAAATGTTCAAGCAAGCCTATGAAGATAAAGGTCTTGCTCCTGAAAACCTATCAAGAACACTAGAGGATTCGGGTACGGTAACATCTGTTTTAATTCCATGGAATACCTGTGGAGCTTATCAAAGCGGAGTTCTTGGTGTTGACGTTGGCGACTATTTCGTCTATGCCATATTTAACTGGTTGAGTCCATTCACCACCTTGCTATTTGCAGCGTTCAATATTAAAATTAGACAACTACAAGGAAAAGTTTAAATACGAACCTTATACAGTTTTTGCCTTTGAAAAATCAAAATGGAGCTTACTTTCCGCACCTATACTAAGGCGAAAAGTAAGCTCCATTTTCTTTTAAATACCCCTAAAGTTTAGACTCAATTTCTTTTCTAAACAAATACAGCAATGGTACCTTTGCCGACTTAAAAAAAATAGCTAATTCTAAACAAAATATTATATGGCTCTTGTAGGCAAAAAATTCCCAAATCTTTCCGTTGATTCTATGAATAATCGCGGTGAAAACAAAAAATTAAACGTGCTGGAAACAGCTAAAAACGAAGGGAAAAAAGTAATCCTTTTCTGGTATCCAAAGGACTTTACATTTGTTTGCCCTACAGAATTACATGCCTTCCAAGCTGCTGTTGTCGAATTTGAAAAAAGAAATACGTTAGTCATAGGTGCTTCTTGTGATACTCCAGAAGTACACTTTGCATGGTTATGTACTCCAAAAAATAATGGTGGTATTGAAGGTGTTACCTACCCTATCCTTGCAGATAGTAACCGAAATCTTGCAAACCAGCTCGAAATCCTTGATATCACAAACGAACGTTTCGACAAAGAGACGGGCGCGCACATGGTAGATGGAGACAACGTTACATACAGAGCAACCTACCTTATTGATGAAGAAGGTACTGTTTTTCACGAAAGTGTAAACCACATGCCTTTAGGTCGTAATGTTGCTGAATTCTTGCGCCTTATCGATGCGTATACGCACGTTCAGGAAAATGGGGAAGTATGTCCTGCCAACTGGCAAGAGGGTGCTGAGGCTATGAACGCAGATCGCGAAGGAGTTGCCTCATATTTAAGTGGACAATTGAACTAATTTCTTCACATCCCAATTAAAAAAGCCTCAACGAAAGTTGAGGCTTTTTCTTTTACGCAGTTTTCATACTTTTATAAACCCAAATCATTATTTTTACATAAAAAACATGGCTGATATCACATTAGGGGGAACTCCCACAAAAACAATAGGCAATTTACCCACCGTAGGATCTACAATTCCTAATTTTACGCTTTCGCGAAATGATCTATCCGATACTGGACTAGGGGATTATAAAGGACAGCACATCGTCTTTAATATTTTTCCAAGCGTGGATACAGGGGTATGTGCACAGTCTATTCGAACCTTTAACGAAAAAGCAAGTAAGCTAGAAAACACAACTATTCTTTGTATTTCTAGAGACCTTCCTTTTGCTCAAGCCCGCTTCTGTGGTGCCGAAGGTATCGAAAACGTGCATACCCTATCCGATTTCAAAACAGGAAAGTTTGGACAAGACTTTGGAGTAACAATAGAAGGTGGAGCCTTCGATCAATTGCACTCTAGAGCAATCATAGTTACAGATACTACTGGAAAAGTGTGCTACACTGAGCAAGTTCCTGAAGTAGGTCAAGAACCTAACTATGAAGCGGCTCTAAATGCAATAGGCTAATGATTCAATTCATTAAAGGAAGACTCAAAGGGTGCCTATACGCTTTTAAAGGCGGCATCCTTTTACTAAAAACGGAAGCCAGTATTCAAGTGCAATTCCTGATATCAGGAATCACGACCATTGCTGGCTTCTATTTTCATATTTCTACTACCGAATGGATGATACAGATTCTTTGTATTGGACTAGTGATGACAGCCGAAGGCCTAAACACAGCCATTGAAGGTATTGCAGACTTCGTACACCCAGATTTTCATTCAAAAATAGGTCGTATTAAAGATATTGCTGCAGGTGCTGTAGGGATTGCAGCTCTTATGTCGGTCGTTGTGGCAGGGATTATTTACATCCCAAAAATTTTCTAATGCCTTTCTAGGTCTATAAAACAGATATTCCGCAACCATTTTAAATAGTATTCCTTATCTTAGTACAGCCTTGTGTAAACATATGGCATTCAATACCCCCTAAAAATGATATTTTGACTTTTTAATTGTTCTTACTCATTTTTATTTGAAGCCATTACTCCCTATGACAACACTACAACAACAAAAAGAAGCTGTTCAGTTACTTCTTACAAAAGCCTATGAGCATCGCGGCAATGATCTTCCCAATAGTATCATTCTCACAGAAAAAGCCTTGTTGCAAAGTCGCCAGCTCAATTTCCCAGATCTTATAGGTAAGAGTCTCAATGTGATTGCTTTATTTCAAATGATTCGCGGGCAATATGAGGTCTCTCTAGAAATGTCGCGAGAAGCTATCGCTATATTTAAAGAACTTGGCGACGAGAAGGGCATAGCCGATGCTAAGTACAATAGTGCAGGTGTGTATTATAAAACAAATGATCACCATCTTGGAATGATCTATTTGTTAGATTGCTTAGCGATCTATCGCCAGCTGAATGATGCACACAATGAGTCACGAACTCAAAAAGCGCTGGGCACTATTCATGAATATTTAGGGGATTTAAAAAGTGCCAAAACAGCCTACGAAGGAGCCATCACATCTGCACGAACTGCCAAAAATAAAGACTTAGAATCCAATGCATATAATCCTCTTTCGGGAATTTTACTGAAAGAAGGAGAAATAGCCAAAGCTCAAGAGATCATAAACCTTTCTGTTCATTTGAAAAAGGAAACCGGCGATATTCGAGGTTTAGCTTTTGCATTATATGGTTTAGGGAAGGTGCATTTTGTACTTAAGAATTACGATGAAGCACAGAACGATTTTCTAGAAGCATTGGCCATCCACCAGGATGTGGGAGATCATTTAGGAATGTGTATGATACATAATAAAATTGCTCAGATGTACCAACAACTGCAGCAACAAGATCTTGCCATTGAGCATTTAAAAAAAGGAGTTACTATAAGTGAAAAACACAATGTTTTTCTCATGCGCTATAAATGTAATTATCGTTTGTACGAAATCTATCGTGCCGATGGTAATGAATCTAAAGCGCTTTTTTATTTAGAACAATACTTAGAGGTGAAGGATGCTGCCATCAATTCCCAAACCTTAAAAATTATTGATAATTACGAAACCATCTCCAAGATGAAGGCCATTGAAAATGAGGCTTTTCTTCAAAGAGAAAAAGATCAGATGGTTATCGAACAAGAGCGTTCAGAAGAAGCTTCAAAAATGAGACAGGAATTTCTTTCAGCGATGAGTCATGAGATTCGAACGCCGCTCAATGCCGTCACCAGTATTATTACATTACTGAAAGATAGATCGAGCGAAGAAGAGAAAAAGCTACTGACCTCCTTACGATTTTCCTCAAAAAACTTACTCCGAATCATCAATGATATTCTCGATTTTTCAAAATTAGATTCTAACAAAATGTCCTTGGAGAAGCACCCAGTGCATTTTAAGGTATTACTCAATAATATCCGTGAAACCTATGCAAGTCTCGCCTCTGAAAAAGGCATTGAACTCAATATTCAAATATCTAATACTATTGGTTCTTATTACAAACTAGATGAAACCAAACTATTTCAGATCTTAGGAAACCTAATTAGTAATGCCATAAAGTATACTGAAAGAGGTGCCGTTGATATTATTATTAATCTCGTAGAGACCTTTGATCACTCAGACTTAATACATTTCAATGTCAAGGATTCGGGTGTCGGTATTCCCCAGAATGAAAAAGCACGTTTATTTGAAAGTTTTTATATGCCACCTTCCATTACCACCAGAAGGGACGGAGGAACCGGCCTTGGACTCGCGATTGTCAAAAAGCTTGTAGCGCTTCACGATAGCACTATTTCTATTGATAGCATCGAAGGTGAAGGCTCTGAATTTTATTTTGACTTGATTCTCGAAAAATCAACAGCCCCCCTCAAAAGAGATACAGCACTCTATGAGCGTCTCGAGGGAAAAACAGCTATACTGGCTGAAGATAATGAAATAAACACCATAGTCATGCGGGAACTCTTAAAGCGCTGGGGAGTACAGATGAAACGCGCCAAAAATGGATTAGAAGCTATTGCACTTGCTCAAGGTAAAGTAGTAGATTTTATCCTCATGGATATTCACATGCCCGAGATGAATGGATTTGATGCCGCCTTGGCTATCAGAAGCTCTGATAATCCAAATAAGCAAACACCCATTTTTGCATTAACTGCAGACGTTACCTCCGCAAATGATCAAGATTATGATGCTCACTTTAATGGCTTTCTTTGGAAACCTATTCAAGTAGAAAGATTGTTTAACGCGCTAGTTCACGCAAATGACAAAGCATTATCCTAGGAAAAAATAAGTCGGCGAAACTAAATTGCATATCCTAAGCGCCTATTTTGGGGATGTTTTCCATTTTTAAAGGCTTCGTATTGGGCTTTTACTCTTGTTTTTTTGATAAAATCCAACATACCAATATAGCCGTAATCCCGTTTCATATTTGTATTTTTAACGCAATTCAACCACGGCTTAATGGCAAAGAAGAAAACCACGACTAAAAAACCAAAGACAAAGACGCCTCGTAAACCCATACAATTGAAATTGTCTCGTCAAGGACAAATTATATTGGGCAGCTTCCTGTTTTTTCTTGGGCTAGTACTCCTATTTGCTTTTGCGTCCTATTTGTTTACAGGAAAGGCAGATCAAAACATTATTAGCACTGCCGATAGAAATACGGAGGCCGCAAACTGGTTAAGCATCATAGGTGCAAAAATTAGTTACTTTTTCATGTACAAAGGTTTCGGAATTGCCGCCTTTATTCTCGCGGGACTCATTACGATATCTGGTGTGTACTATTTCTTTAACTACCAAAAAAAAGCCTTGCAGAAGTTTTGGTTCTGGGGCATTTTACTAATGATCTGGCTTGCTGTTTTCTTTGGCTTCTTTCATAAAAAAAATGATATTCTTGGAGGAACAGTTGGTTATGAAATCAATGATTTATTACAAGATTATCTCGGACTAGCCGGAGCCATCCTAATCATGGCATTCTTTGCTATTGTTTATGCTGTCTTACGACTAAAGGCTACGCCAGAGGCCGTAGGAGCCTATTTCAAACGTAAAAAGAATGAGCTTTCAAGTGAGTTTTCGAATGACATTGTAGATACGCCTGCCGCTGCAGAAACTACTCAAAGCGACATTGAAGAACCTGCTAAAACACAGTCATTTTCTGTCGACAAAAAGAATGATCTCAAAAAGACAATATCAGATGAAACCACTTTAGAAAAATCTGCTTTCGAACTGAATATTGAAAACTTAAAACCAACTATTGGGAAAAAACCAACTCCTAAACTAGAAATAGAAACTCCATTAGAATTCACTACTCCCGTAGTCCCAGAAGTAGTTCCTCACGACGAAGTGATCGTGGAGGTAGAAGCGATCGTGGAAGAAGACCAGGTCACCGAAAACCTCAGTGACAAATTGGTAAAGGATTTCGGAGAATTTGACCCAACACTTGAACTAGGAAATTATAAATACCCACCCATTAGCCTTTTGAAAGATTACACGGGCGGACAAGGTATTACCATTAATCAAGAAGAACTTGAGGAAAACAAAAACCGTATTGTTGATACCTTAAATAATTACAAAATTGGCATTGCAAATATTAAAGCGACCGTCGGCCCCACAGTTACATTGTATGAAATCGTACCCGAAGCTGGAGTTCGTATTTCAAAAATAAAAAACCTAGAGGACGATATTGCATTATCCCTCAGCGCCTTAGGTATTCGTATCATCGCACCTATTCCAGGGCGTGGAACCATTGGAATTGAAGTGCCAAATAAGAATCCGCAAATCGTTTCTATGCGCTCTGCTGTTGCTTCTAAGAAATTTCAAGAAGCTGAAATGGAACTTCCTCTCACGCTAGGAAAAACGATTTCAAATGAAACCTTTGTGGTAGATCTTGCCAAAATGCCCCACTTACTAATGGCTGGAGCAACGGGCCAAGGAAAATCGGTTGGACTCAATGCCATACTCGCTTCCCTCCTATATAAAAAACACCCTGCCGAGGTCAAGTTTGTATTGGTAGACCCAAAGAAAGTGGAGCTGACTTTATTTAATAAAATCGAACGGCACTACCTCGCTAAGCTCCCAGATACCGAAGAAGCCATTATTACAGATAATTCCAAGGTTATTAACACCTTAAATTCGCTCTGTATTGAAATGGATGCTCGATACGACTTGCTCAAGGATGCCATGGTTCGGAACATCAAAGAGTATAATACTAAGTTCAAAGCGCGTAAGTTAAATCCTAATAACGGACATAAATTCTTACCGTACATTGTACTCGTAGTGGATGAATTTGCTGATTTAATCATGACCTCTGGCAAAGAAGTCGAAACGCCTATTGCACGTTTGGCGCAACTGGCACGTGCTATTGGCATTCACTTGATCATCGCAACACAGCGTCCATCAGTCAATGTAATTACTGGAATCATCAAAGCTAACTTCCCCGCACGTATCGCCTTTAGGGTAACGTCAAAAATTGACAGTCGCACCATTTTAGATAGTTCCGGCGCCGATCAATTGATCGGTCGCGGAGATATGCTATATACGCAAGGAAATGATTTGGTACGCGTACAATGTGCCTTTATTGACACCCCAGAAGTCGAACGCTTGGTTGATTATATAGGAGGGCAAAAAGCCTATCCAGACGCATATCTATTGCCAGAGTATGTAGGCGAAGAAAGTGGCACAAGTCTTGATATAGATGCTAGCGACAGAGATGCACTCTTTAGACAAGCTGCAGAAGTACTGGTTATTGCACAACAAGGAAGTGCCTCCCTATTGCAAAGAAAACTCAAACTAGGATACAATCGAGCAGGCAGGCTAATCGATCAGTTGGAAGCAGCTGGTATCGTAGGCCAATTTGAAGGCAGTAAAGCACGACAAGTGCTAGTGTCGGATATGGCCGCACTCGATCAATTATTAGATAACGAATAAAGATTATGATACGTACATTGTTACTTTGGTTATACCCTATTAAGAACATGAAGCCTATTCCGGTTCGATCCACTCAAAAAATAATGCACTCAATGAGCCGCTCTTTTTTGCCAATTATCATGCTATTAATGATGTCCGCTTTCGCGAAAGCGCAATCTGTAGAAGTACTGCTCTCTGAAGTAGATGCAAAAGTAAAGAGCTATGACAATATCTCTATCAACTTTAAATACGGATTGAGCAATGAAAGTGAAGGCGTCAATCAAGAAACAAGAGGAGATGTTGTACTCCAAGGAGATTTATATAAACTCAACCTTATTGGTACTACGCAACTCTATGATGGCAAGAATATCTATAATATCTCTCCGGAAGACGAGGAAGTGACCATCAGCCCAATGAGTGATCAAGACGAAAATGCAATCACACCTTCTAAAATGCTGAGCTTCTTTAACGATGGCTACACCAAGAAAATGGACATCACTCAGAACGTGAAAGGACGAACGATTCAATTTGTTAAGTTAACACCTATGGACTCCAATAGTGAAGTAAAAAGCACCATGCTGGGTATTGATAAACAGACAAAGCATATCTATAAGCTTATTATCACGCAAAAAAATGGAACCAAAATTTCAATTACAGTAAACTCTTTCAAAACAAACCAACCACTAGCGAAGAGCATGTTTGTCTTTGATGAGAGTAAATACGGTGATTATTACATCAATAGGCTTTAACAGCAATTTGTGAGTAAGAAAAGCGTTGTGACGGCCTATTTGTTACCTCGCTTTTCTTAGTTTTGTGACCTTCCGTTTCTAGACCAATCGGCCGAATGAAAATACTAGATAGATATATTCTTCTCACCTACATAAAGACCTTCTTGAGCATTTTTGCGATCTTGATGTTCATTATGTTGCTGCAGTCCATTTGGCTATACATCCAAGAATTTGCAGGTAAAGATTTAGATACGAGTATCATTGTAAAGTTACTCACCTTCGTAATGCCCAGACTCGTCGTCATTGTATTACCTCTTTCCATTCTTTTAGCAAGTATTATGGTTTTCGGAAATTTTGCCGAGAATTATGAATTTGCCGCCATGAAATCCACAGGTATTTCACTACAAAGGGCAATGCGAAGCCTCACTGTCTTTATTGTCTGTCTATCCGGTATTGCCTTCTTATTTGCAAACTACGCCATTCCACGGGCTGAATTTGAATTCCTCAACCTGCGCAGAAACATTGCCAAAGTAAAACCAGCAATGGCCATCAGTAAAGGTCAATTTAATTTTATTGGGGAAGACATCAATATAAAAGTTGCAGATAAATTTGGAGATAAAGATCAATTCCTCACTGATGTGGTGATCCACATGAAGGAAAAAAATCGCATTGGAAATTATACCGTTATCCTCGCCAATGAAGGGGAGTTGATCAGTAGTGATGATCAACCCTTACTCTCTTTAAAACTGAAAGACGGTAATTATTATCGTGAAATCTACCAAACCGATATTAAAAAGAAAAAGCGAGAGCCTTTTGCGAGAAGCTATTTTGAAACCTATACTCTCAATATTGACCTAAGCGCCCTGGATGACGTCGACTTTGATGATAAAACCATCGACAATGCCTACACGATGCTCAATGTTGTCGAACTCAATGATAATATCCAAAAGCAATCTGAGGATATTACAGAGAATCTAAAGAAGTTTGGAGACCAGTTTATAAAAAAGAGCGGCTTCACAAAGTTAAACGTTGTAGGCGGCGTGGTCGCTAAAGATACTATTCTGCCCAATCTTTTAGACAATTACGAGCGGCAAGCGAAGATTCAAATCTTAGATATTGCCAAGTCTAGTGTCAAAGGAAATATTGTAACACTTGACAACCGCAGGCTTACCTTTATGCGTAAGATAAAGACCATCAACAAATACGAAATCGCAGTGCATGAGAAATATGTACTTGCTTTTAGTTGTCTTATCTTATTCTTTGTAGGCGCCCCATTGGGGGCTATTATTAGAAAAGGAGGTTTAGGACTTCCTATCGTAATCGGAATGCTCATTTTCTTAACCTTCCACTTTATTGGTATTTTTGCAAAAAATGGTGCTGAAGACAATTCAATACACCCCTTTGTTGCCGCCTGGATAAGCTCGTTCATCATGCTTCCTCTAGGGATCTACTTTACCTATCGAGCCACTACGGATCAAGGTTTGTTTGATATCTCTGGTTTTTTTCTAGTGCCTATTAAACGATTGTTTTCTAAAAGACTTCAAATCCAAGAAATTGAAGAAGCTCCTGACGTAATTCCAACATATTCATTAACCGTTGAAGAGCAGACACTATTGGATGCAAGATCGTCTAACCAATTAAAGGATATTGTCAAAAACTATAAACAGTACAACTATAGTGAGAATATGCGCTGGGCAGCTATTGATAAACTCGCCGTATTAGGAATCACCACAGAACATTTAAAAGTACAAGGTTACTATGAGAATAAGAATTATGTCGAGGCAGAGAGACACTATAAAAAGTTTCGGACTCACTCTAAATGGACACTCGTAACGTATCTACTATTCGTTGTAGTTTCGGTTATTACGAGTCTATTAGATTCTGAATATTTGTTCTTTGATATACTGTTCGTTGTTCTTTATTACTATTTCGTTATTATGCAGATGCTAAGTATCTCGGACTTCAATAAAGCCATAGGTAAACCTCCTCCAACGGGTTTCATCATTATAATGTGTGTTACGGGCCCAATTTCTTATCTCTTTTTTCATGTTTATTTCAAAAAAAGGATGAAGGAAGATATGCAAACGATGAATTAACAGCCATGTATTAAAGAGGATTGATATATCAAATTATATCTCGCTTTCGCGAAAGCAGGAACTCCAAGGGATCCGCACTTCATCTAAAGGTGACCGCAGAAATGAAATTCCTAGTTCTCTGCCTACATTCTTATCTCCATTAAATCAGTAACTCATTCTACCATTATAACTTTCCTCCGTATCTTTGCACCATTAAAATAGTGCTATGCAAACGATCACAGAAAACAAAACACAACTCCATACCATTGAAGAAGCTATCGAAGACATCCGTTTAGGAAAAGTCATTATAGTTGTAGACGATGAAGATCGAGAGAATGAAGGAGATTTTGTCGCAGCAGCGGAAGTAGCGACCCCAGAAATGATCAACTTCATGGCGACCCATGGTCGTGGATTGATCTGTGCTCCAATTACAGAAGAACGTTGTGATGAACTACATCTCAATATGATGGTAACGAGTAATACGGATCCTTTGGAAACGGCTTTTACGATTTCTATCGACCTAAAAGGTCATGGTGTCACGACAGGAATTTCAGCAGGCGATCGTGCTAAAACAGTACAAGCCTTATGTAATCCAGATATAAAGCCACATGATTTAAGTCGGCCGGGACATATTTTCCCTCTCAAAGCCAAAGAAGGTGGTGTTTTGCGCCGCGTAGGTCACACAGAAGCTGCTATTGATTTTGCAAGACTCGCAGGATTCAAACCTGCTGGTTTTATTGTAGAAATCATGAATGAAGATGGCACGATGGCACGCCTCCCACAACTATTGGAAGTTGCTAAGAAATTTGATCTTAAGATTGTTTCGATTGAAGATCTTGTTGCCTATCGTATGAACCACGATAGTTTGATTGTAAAAAAAGAAGATTTTGAGGTCAACACACGTTTCGGATCCTTTCGATTGCGCGCTTATGAACAAACCACAAATGATCAAGTGCATATTGCCTTAACTAAAGGCAGTTGGTCGTCAGAGGAGGAAGTGCTCGTGCGTATGAACTCGACACAGATCAATAATGATATATTAGGCACCCTAACAAACAATGCCGACAAGAAGTTGGATGACATGTTTAAAGCCGTCAACGATGCGGGCAAAGGAGCGATTGTATTTATCAATCAAGACAATGCCTCTTTGAATCTATTGGGACGTCTAAAAGAACTTGAGAGTCGTCAGAAAAAAGGAATTATGAAAGCACCACACATCGCAATGGATACCAGAGATTTTGGTATTGGCGCTCAAATCTTACACGATATTAATATTTCAAAAATAAAATTACTGTCTAACAGTGAAGGATCTAAGCGAGTGGGTATCATTGGGTACGGACTTGAAATTGTAGCTCGCGTTTCCTATTAAGCAATTAAAAACATACGATACTAAAAAAGGCGAACCATATGGTTCGCCTTTTTTATTTGATATATCGATTGCCAAATCCTTGACTTTTGGTCACAAAAAAAGGCAAGCTACCTACATCACACTGCTACGACCATCTACCCTTGCTGTGTTCCCACCCTGGGGGATTCAACAGGAGCTAGTTGTGTAGGACTTGCCAGCTGCAAAGATACAGGATTTCTATTCTCGCACAAGAGTTTTTTGACCAAAAATTTTTATAAATTGCTATCCTAAAACTACAACAGCGATGACACTTTATAAAAGCTTGACCTTGTTCTCATTAGCCCTACTCGCCTTCTCTTGTGGTGGTAAAAAGAATCTCGACAACAATTATTCGATTGCTACGACTGCTGTCAAAAACAGTATGGTCAATGGAGGGGCCATAGCGCTTAGCGTTAAAGCCAAGAAAAATTACGTGATCGATTCTATCGTTTACAGTCTAGATGACATCAAAGTAGCCAGCACTACCCAAAGCACAAATTTCAAAACAAACTTAAAAAGCCCTACACTAGGTGCTAAAACACTCAAAGCGACCATTTATACGCAAGAAGGAACAACGGTCGCGAGTCAGCAAATCAAT
>JBLHXM010000038.1:0-27084 GCA_047630395.1 Dokdonia sp. | reverse complement strand
ACGAAACATTAACTGTTGCGAAGCAATCCTTGCAGCAAAGAATTGAGCTTTGGGATATAATTAATGATCTAATTCAAAAAGGAAGGGCCGTGTAAAAAGGTATGGGTGATAATTGACTATTGGAAGAACTGTGTTTATTTGTGAAGTCCTCTTAACTTTTATATCAAACTTTCTGGCAGCTTTTAATATTTATAAGCTGTATCTAAAAACGGATGCTGAGTATCTTTAGACCCAGAGTTGACTACCAAGAACAGCGTTGCCAACACAGCTGTCGTAATCTGTGTTTCGTGCAAAAATCATTGAGTAATAATTAAAATGATGTGAAGCAAGGACTATTACTATTCATACGAAGGTCATAAAGAATGTTCCCATACCTCAAAAGCTCATTCTGAAGTACAGGGACGATTCTTATTACTCGATCAATCTCAATGGATGCGACAACATGTCCTTTTATCCGACTAAGGTTCTCGTCGTAATTGCCAATTTTTCATAGGGATGAAAGGCAGCAGTATTGCCTTGGACTTCGTATACGTACTGCATATGAAGCACAAGATTTGGTATCGAGACATGTTGAGCGTTTTTGAGGAATACGTTGCGCTATAGTAGTCCATTCTAAGGAACTAATTCCTAGAAGGCGTTAAGGATATGATTCTATGGTCAAGCATGGCTTCACCGTTATCAACTTTCCAGCGTATTTCAATAGCTTCCCCATCGCTTGGATTCGTAACCATTGCTTGTAGAAAGACCATTGAGCTCTCTAAATTAGTAGTTCTACTAGAATGTACTACTTCAGCCCCATTTTGATAAATGCTGTAAGTAGTAATAGTAGGAGGCGTAGGAGTTGCTATTGTGCCAGCAGGATATTGTTCTCCGGTATGTGTACCTATAATTGTCAGAGCGCCAAATGCGGTACCCACATCTCCAGTAATGTTAGAAGTTGCTACATCTGAAACCGCTCCACCAGAGCTCCACATTGCAAGTGAGGAAAGAACTCCTAAGTCAATAGGAGAGGTGGCAGATGGAGTTATAACGACGCTATCTGCCACTATAGTTACTGTTCCTAACTTTGTTAACATCCGTCCTTCAATGTCTGTATTCACGCCTAATGAAATCGCTCCTGCAGTAGAAACCATGCTTCCTTTCATTATGGTTCCAGCTGCTGTAGACATGGCTCCTTCTGACATCCAGAATATATTATTAGAGCTTGCTCCATTGGTCAAAACTACCGTAGAACTAGCTCCCGTAGTAAATGCACCGGAACCTCTAATAACAAATACGGCATCTGTGTCCCCACCGCCATCCAAAGTAAGTATTGCGGCAATCGATGGAGCTCCAGCCACGTTATAGACACCCGGAGACAAAACTTCTCCATTGCCAAAAACAAGACCGTGAGATGTACCACCTGTCATATCCGTTAAGGTTTGGCAAATCGCTTCCATATCAATAACAGCTTGGTCGGAGCTAAATGATGGAGCGCTAGGTACAATGTTATGCTGGCCATTAAATGAAACGAGGTAGTTTCCCGATAGTGGGGAGACCGTCATACCAGGTACCAACAAATCACTAGTGGATGTGGTGGTAATACTATCACCCTCAGTAACAGATTCAATTACAGGATTATCTTTGAAACCTATCCAATTTGGCAACGAGGGAGTTCCAGTATTTAATTGGCCATCATTAAATGTAGTATTGTAAATCATTAAACCTTTGGCTGGGAGTGTGATAATATCTCTTTCTGTCGTGCTTAGCCTAGGCATTAAAAGTCCTTTACTGTCAGAAAAAATATCTAGGATAGCAGAAGCATCAGGTGTTATGGTACCTATACCAACTTGAGCATAAAGACTGCTTGAGATCAGTAGGATAACAGCCGTTAATAAACATGTTAAAATAGTTTTCATTTGGGGTGGAGATTAAAAATAATTGCCCAGTATATTTATTTGATTTCTTATTATTTTTTGATAGCTCGTGTTGAGATACCTGACAAAAGTATCTTGATGGAGGCATTTATTAATTGATTTTTCGATGGATGACTCTTTAGTACCGCCAGAAAGCGCTTTTCCAAGGACAGATCACTTAACGGAAGAAATATTTTTGAACCTGAAGATTAAAGGCCAGCTTTAGGATCCCGCTATAATAGATCTCTTAGCAGTGCTCGTAATACGTCCAATTCAGATGTAGCGCTCAATACTAGTCAGAAGATTGTGATGTGAATCTTTGATAAGATTAAAAGAGGGAGCTTCTAATCGTTTTACTTTATTCTGAAGATACTCGAAAAAGGCATATTAAGCGCTGGAACCACCACTATGGAAAGGGACCCCACAGGTTTTTCTCATTTTAGATTATTTTTCAAAGCTGTGCATTGTTTAGTGTACTGATTCAGAAGACTTGAAAGTACTCCAAACGCAGTAATAAATTAAGGATGTAAGACGACTGTCTCACCTTGGAATCCATAGGAGAACTATATATGAATCCACGGCTGTGGCGTCAAGGCATATTGATGTTTTTGATAATCAGAGTACGCAATACTTTTTTAAATTCAATGCCACTAATCTCCAGAAGTAATTAACAATAAGGTTCTATTGCCTAGCAACGCTTCATCTTTATCAACCTTCCAATGTATTTCAATGGCATCTCCTGAGGTTAGAATGGTAACCATTGTCTGGAGAGATACCGCTGCGTTATCTGAATTAATAGTTCTACTAGAATGTTCTACTTTAACCCCATTTTGATAAACACTGTAAGTAGTAATAGGAGCAGGAGGAGCTGCTGTGCCAGCAGGGTATTCTAGACCAAAATGTGTGCCAGAAATTGAAATAGCTCCTATTGCAGTTCCCACATCTCCGGTGATCGTAGTAGGTGGTGTATCTGCAATCGCGCCACTAGAGGTGAACATCGCAAGTGGGAAAAGCACCCCTAAATCAATAGGAGAAGCACCTGTTGGTACGGTAAGAGTTGTACCTGCCCCTAGACTCAATGCTCCTGCTTGTGTAAACATTCTTCCTTCGAGGTTCGTATTCGCTCCCAATGAAATCGCTCCGGCAGGAGAGATTAGGGTTCCTTTCATTATAGCGCTATCACCTGTAGATAGGGTTGTTTCAGACATCCAGAATATATTATTAGAGCTTGCTCCATTGGTCAAAACTACCATTGAGCTAGCTCCTGTAGTAAATGCACCGGAACCTCTAATAACAAACACGGCATCTGTGTCTCCACCACCATCCAAAGTAAGTGTTGCGGCAATCGATGTTGCTCCAGACACGTCATAGACTCCTGGAAACAAAGTCTCTCCATTACCAAAAATAAGACCATGGGGTGTGCCGGGTGGCATATCCGTTATGGTTTGGTATATCGTTGCCAAATCAATAACAGCTTGGTCTGAACTAAAGAATGGGTTGCTGGAGTCGTAGTTGTGTTGCGCATTAAATAAAACAAGGTATGTGCCAGATGGAGGCGACACCGTCATGCCTGGCACCAACAAATCAGTAGTGGACGTGGTACTAATACTATCGCTTTGAGTAACAGAATCCATCATAGACCCACCTTGTCCTTTGATGCCTATCCAACTGGGTTGCGAGGGGTTTCCAATATTTAATTGAATATTTTTCAATGTACTGTTGTAAATCATTAAACCTGAAGCGGGGAGTGTGATATCATCTCTTTCTAAGGTGCTTAATCGCGGCATTAAAAACCCTTTACTGTCGGAAAAAATATTTAGGGCAGAAGAAGCCTCCGGTGTTGTTGTTCCTATACCAACTTGAGCATAAATGCAGCTTGAAGCCAATAAAATGAGCTGCATTAAAAAACATGTTAAAATAATTTTCATAAGTAAATTTCTAATAAGGTTAGTTCTGAATCATAACTAAGTTAAATTATCAATTTAGGATAAGACATGTAAAATACTATCTAAATAACTAATAGAGCCATCAATATAAGATTTGATGTTAATTGAGTGTATATTTATATTCCACAATTTAAACACACTTAAATAATTTCAGTATGGTTTTTTTGTTCAAAGCACTTTGCGGACAGGTCTATTTTTGTGTTGGACCTTATGGAATTGCGTGGCAGCCAGGCAAAAAAATATCCGCGTAATATGCTTAAATGATTGATAGGGTTCGAGCAAATAGACGCAAGCCGTTGGGCAATCATTTAAAATGATAGAATACAAAAATCCTGAAAAAGGACTGCATCTATTCATGGAGGCATTAAAGCTAATATTTGGATGCAGCAATCCCACTAGACGATACTACAGATTCCTATGTACTATGAAGTTTGTTGTGGTTACCGCTTTTCATAGAGGTAAAATAAGATGCCCTTATCTTGGAGTTCCAAAGAATACTGCCTACGAATTTTCAGCTTAAGTATGAAGGTTTTTTTTTAAAATACGGAATCTGATAGGCGTACATTTAAATCAATTAATTTATCGATCGAATCATCGATAAGGTTCTATTGTTAAGTTTCGCCACATCAGTATCAACTTTCCATCGTATTTCGATAATTTCTCCCGCCGTTAAAGCAGTAATCATTGCCTGGATAGAGATCACTGAACTCGCTGAATTAATTGTTTTACTAGAACTCACTATCTCAGTCCCATTTTGATAAATACTGTACGTAGTAGCTGCATTTGAAATAACGTCTATTGTACCAGCTGGATATTGTTTCCCGTTATGCACGCCTGTAATAGCCATAGCTCCTAAGGCAGTACCCACATCTCCATTGATGGTGGAAGTTGCAGCATCTGTAACTGCACCACTAGAAGTAAACATCACAAGTGTCGAGAGGACTCCTAAATCAATAGGAGAATCACCCGATGGAGCCGTAATAATAGAGCCAGAGACTATGCTTAGTCCTCCTGCCTTTGTAAACATCCTGCCTTCAAGGGACGTATTCGATCCCAATGAAATCGCACCGCTACGAGAAACCAAAGAACCTTTCATTGTTGTCCCAGTGGCCGTAGACATGGCTACTTCAGACACCCAGAATATATTATTGGAGCTTGCGCCATTGGTCAAATTTATAATTGTATTCGCTTCCGTACTAAATACACCAGCACCTCTGATAATAAACACCGAATCTGTGTCTCCACCACCATCCAATGTAAGTGTTCCAGCAACCGCTGGTGCTCCAGCAACGTCATAGACACCTGGAAGCAAATTCTCTCCATTACCAAAAACAGGAACGTGAGGTGTACCAGGTGGCATATTCGTTAGGGCTTCATATATAGCGGCCATGTCAATAACAGCTTGGTCTGAAGTAAATATTTCATTGACTAGCTGGGCATTAAATAAAAGGGCATATATGCCAATTTCAGGAGACATCGTCATGCCTGACACCAATAAACTACTTGTGGATTCAGTGCTGATAATTCCACTTTCAGTAACAGAACTTTCAAGTAATTTAATGCCTGACCAATTTGGCATTGAGGGGGTTCCATTATTCACTTGACCATCATTAAGTGTACTGTTGTAAATCATCAAGCCTGTTGCTGGGAGTACAATATTATCTCTTTCAAAGGTGGTTAATAGGGGCATTAAAAGGCCTTTGCTGGTGGAAGAAATATCAAGGATAGAAGAATTATCAGGTGTTGTTGTCCCTATACCAACCTGAGCATAAAGACTGCTTGAAGTTAATAGAATAAGCTGTATTAAGAAATATTTTAAAATAGTTTTCATAATTTTTTTGTAATACATATAACTATTTAGAAAATTGAAGTTTATCTAAATAGGAAAAAGAAGTTCGATGATAATCATTTACAGCAGGATGTCATATTCATATTTTTGAGACATAAAAAACTCAATTGATGTACATTTAAACCAATTAATACTCAGGACGAATCAACGATATAATTCTATTGTTTAGCATCGCTTTATTAGCATCAACTTTCCAGCGTATTTCAATGGCTTCCCCTGCGGTTAGAGTAGTAACGTTCGCCTGTAGCGAGACTACTGCGCTCTCTGAATTAATAGCTATGCTAGAATCAACGACTTGAATACCATTTTGATAAACACTATAAGTTGCAGTCGGAGGAGGAGGAGTGTCAGCTATTGTGCCAGCTGGATATTGTATCCCATCATGGGTTCCTGAAATGGTAAGTGCGCCTGATGCAGTACCCACATCTCCAATTATTTCAGAAGATGCTACATCTGAAACCGCACCACTAGAGCTCCACATCGCAAATGTAGAAAGCAGTCCTAAGTCAACAGGAGAAACACCCGATGGAACTGTAACCTTGGCGTTCGCCGCTATATTTACGGCTCCTGTTTTTGTAAGCATCCTTCCTTCAAGGATCGTGCTAGCTTCCAATGAAATTGATCCGCCAGGAGAAACCAAGTTCCCTTTCATTAATGTCCCATCGGAAGTTGATATCGCTCCTTCAGACATCCAGAATATATTATTAGGGCTCGCTCCATTGACTAAATTTATAACTGAATTATCTCCTGTAGTAATTGCACCGGAACAACGAATAACAAACAAGGCATTTGGGTCTCCTTGACCATCCAAAGTAAGTGTTCCTGGGGCAATTGATGTTGCACCAGCTACGTCGTAGACGCCCGGATTTAAAAACTCCCCATCAGTGAAAATATCACCGTGAGGCGTGCCACCTGTCATATCCGTTAAGGTTTGGTAAATCGCTACCATATCAATAACACCTTGGTCAGAGCTAAATGTTGGTGTATTGGGTATGGTGTTGTGCTGACCATTAAATAAAACAAGGTACGTGCCTGATGGAGGTGATACCGTCATGCCAAACACCAATAAATCACTAGTGGATGTGGTGCTAATATTATCACCTTCAGTAACAGAAATAATTACAGGATCATTTTGACCTTTAATACCTGCCCAGTTTGGAACCGCTGGAGTTCCAATATTTAATTGACCATCATTCGTTGTGCTGTTGTAAATCATTAAACCCACAGCTGGGAGTGTAATGTTATCTCTTTCAAAGGTGGTTAATCGGGGAATTAAAAGTCCTTTACTGTCAGAAAAAACATCTAGGATAGCAGAAGCATCAGGTGTTACGGTACCTATACCAACTTGAGCATAAAGACTGCTTGAAATCAGTAGGATAACAGCCGTTAATAAACATGTTAAAATAGTTTTCATTTGGGGTGGGGATTAAAAATAAATGCCTAGTATATTTATTTGATTTCCTATTATTTTTTAATAGCTCGCGTTGATATACCTGACAAAAGTATCTCGATGGTGGCAGTGATCAATTGATTTTTCGATGGATGACTCTTTAGTGCCGACGGAAAGCGCTTTTCCAAGGACAGATAACTTAACGAAAGAAATATTTTTGAATCTGAAGATTAAAGGCTAGCCTTAGAAGCCGCACAAATAGTTGTTCTTTCAGTTCCAGATCTAATTGAGGCCATGGTTGTCACCCTTTTATTGATCGGAATTTTGTTGCAATGGAAAACCCCCTGTTTAAACCATAAAATGTACACAACTTCAGAATACTCTTCTGATATCTTAGATGTATAAACGAAATAAACACTATTAATGGTATTTATACAATTGTTGCACACAATTAGAAAAACTAGAACCTTTAAATGAAAAGACTACTGATTTTAATTCTATTTATTCAAATATTGGATTTAGCCAATCAAAAGCAATTGATAATATGCCTGACCTGCATTGGATTTAAATATTTAAAATCATTCCGAAAGGAGAAATTGTTACAAGTGAATTGGTGGACGAAGAAACTGAAGATATACTCGGACCTGATACATCCCAAAATTTTAAGCTGCTTGGAAACGGAATTTATATGAGTGTAACTGAAACGCATGGTGGAGGAATTTTTCTGGAGTGGAAAAGAATATCAATGGTATCATAGTGAATAAATATCAGTGGCTAATAACGTCTATACAAGATAACAGAAAAGAGCTAACTTTAAAGTTGGTTCTTTTCTGCTATCTTTGTTTATAATCGAAAAATGGCTCATATACATCCGCTGCGTTACATGCACAAGACCGTTCCCTCGCGTACATAATCTCTTATTTTTTAGATGAAGAACATAACAATTATAGGAGGTGGTCCTGCAGCATTGATGCTTGCTGCACAGCTAGATACGAAGAAGTATCAAGTGACCCTTTATGAAAAGAAAAAAACTGCGGGTCGGAAATTTTTGGTGGCTGGAGAAGGTGGATTGAATCTGACCTATAATGCGTCCTTAGAAGCCCTCATAACGCAATATTCGCCAAGTGATTTTATGGACCCTATCATTCGTCAATTTACAAATGAAGATTTGATGAGTTGGCTTAATGATCTTGGAATCCCTACATTCATTGGCTCTAGTAATCGTGTATTTCCTGATTTGGAACTAAAGCCTATTACCGTACTTAATAAAATTGTAGCGGCTATAGCTGCCAAGGAAATAGATGTCAGACTGGACATGAGATGGGTAGGTTGGAATGCCGAAGGACAGCTATGCTTTGAGACATTAGAGGATATTGAGTCGGATATTGTGGTCTTTGCTTTGGGTGGAGCAAGTTGGAAGGTAACAGGTTCTGATGGAGAGTGGCGTAAAACCTTTGAAGAGCGGGGGCTAAGCGTACAACCATTTAGAGCAGCCAATTGTGCTTTTGGCGTAGATTGGAATACCGATTTTATAGCTACGCATGAAGGGAAACCTTTAAAAAATATATCACTCACATACGATAATCATTTTTCAAAGGGGGAGTTAGTAATTTCTAAATTTGGTCTCGAGGGGAATGCTATTTATGCCCTCAGTCAAAAGATTCAAGAAAAATTGCTTACCCAAGAAAATACGGTAGTCTATCTGGATTTAAAGCCTGGACTATCCCTTGATCAAATAAAGGCAAAGTACAAGAGTGCTAGACGCTCCAAGGTGACTGATATCCTAAAAAGGGATTTAAATATTGACCGTACTTCGATCGGATTATTAAAGCAGTTTTCCAATAAAGACACTTTTTCAAATCCTGGTTTGCTTGCAGAAACAATCAAATCTGTTCCTGTTATTATAAAGTCTGCAGATGTAATAGATAAGGCGATTTCAACCTTAGGCGGTATCGCTTTGGATGAGATCGATGAGAATTTTCAGTGTAAAAAAATACCGAATACCTATGCCATTGGTGAGATGTTAGATTGGTATGCGCCTACTGGAGGCTATTTGCTACAGGGCTGCTTTAGTATGGGGTTTGCGTTGGCGAAATACTTAAATAGATTAAAGGAGTGAGAGGGTTGTTTTGAAAACAACCATGCAATATCACAAAGTTCATTTAACAATTGTATTAAAAACAATTCTTAGTTTTTGTCACGTATCATATTGGCTAAATAACGAGCATCTTTTGACACTCCGCCTAAAGTTGCCGATCCTCGAGTGAACATCCATGGCAAACCTAAAAAATATAAACCTTCTATGTTGCTTACTCCTCTGTAATTTTTTGGATAGCTATCGGAATCCAGTTCTAATCCTTCTATCCATTGAAAATTTGGACGATATCCTGTCGCCCAAATAATATTTTTTATCGTAGACACATTTTGGGTTTCAAAAACGATCTCTTCATTCAATGCGTCTTTCGTTCTCCCTCCTGGGATCACATTCTTTCTCGAAAGAATTTCCTTGACATCAGTACCTATAATGGGTTGGGTAAAAGAATTAATTTTTTTCCCTATCCAACTGTACTTACTATAACTTAAAAAACCAATCAATGTAAACCACCACCATAGTGTTTTACCTAAAATTAGCTGAGGGAGTGATTTTACCGTAGTATCCCCTGAAAAATAAACGGTTCTAGAAGAATCCTTAGAGACTTCGTTTAAAATTTGATATCCAGAATCTCCTCCACCAACGACCAATGTATCACCTTCTTGTAACTGATCCAAACCTTTATAATAGTTGCTGTGTATTTGAAGGATAGTGTCTGATATCTTAGTATGACAAGGAGGCGTATATGGAGTGTGGAATGGCCCTGTTGCAACAATCACATTTTTAGCTTCAATTTCACCATTTTTATGCGTTACAAAAAAACCATTTTCTGTTTTCCGAACGGATGTGACTAATGTGTTAAGCTGTACAGGAATATCAAACTTCTTTACATACAGTTTAAAGTAGTCGGCAACTTCAAATTTAGTTGGATAATGTCCTTTAGGAGCATCAAATTTTAAGCCCGGCAAATGATTGTATTCGGTAGGTGTGAATAATTTTAAAGAATTCCATCGATTCAACCATGAAGCACCTATTTCTTTCTCCCCATCAATGACTACATACTTTTTTTCCATTATTTTCAAATGGTAAGCTATAGATAGTCCAGCTTGAGCTCCTCCTACTACTACATAATCTAACATTAATTGCCTGTTATAATTTTGCGCAAAAGTAGACACTAAAACTGTAGGTATAGGGTCTAATCTGAATTAATACGAATCTGTGTTTTGCACTCTGGTGAAAAGGAAGTTCTCATGCAATTTTTTGAACAAATCAACCTTGGAAATAGAGAGTGAGTAATGACAAAATTTAGTTGTTGATATAAGGTAGAAATGTATACATAGGTCACCTACCATAGAGAGCATTGTGTAACACATTGCCGTTTTCATACACTAACCAAGAATACGCATCTGCACGGAATTAAATAGAGATCATATTTGAAACTATTAACGCAAGAATATAAAGAACACTGGAATAAAGCAAGCAAAGTGCTATTCAGAACACTATTAGTTTACTTCGTTCTTTATATGCTTCTTATGCTATTGAGTCCACTTTTTGAAATACCATATAGGTGGATCGGGAAAACAGTTTTTGAAATAAAATACGAATATGAAGTCAGCGGTAATGCCAGTGTAGATCTTACTTTTACATATTTGGCCTTATTTGTAACTGTAGTTTTAACTTTTATAACGGTTATAGTCTGGAGTGTTTTAGACAGAAGCAATAAAAGCTCCTATAAAATTTTCTATTGATTTTTAGTATTTGTTCGTGTGGTTTTTATTGCGGCAATGCTTCTTTATGGTTTTGTAAAAATCTTTAAACTCCAATTATAATCCGCTCCATTAACCCATTGACTGGAACCTTTAGGTGATTTTTCTGCCATGGGATTTGGGAAGCTTCACTTTTTATTAAAAATGGAGACACACTGCAACCGTTAGTGACAGATGATTTCAGATAGCGTTATCTTATTGTTGATGTAAAAGAGGAAGCAACAATCAAAACAATGGATGATATAAAACATCCATATAAATTTATAGCAGATGCTACAGCCCAAAAAATAATGATACATAAGAAAAAGGTTGAATCTGAAGCGTATAATTTCAACTATAGTTCGCTGAATTCAGAATCTCTTCAACTTGATGGAGTTATGGCATCTGATACGTTACGCATAGTACTCTCTAGGATAGATCATAAAAAATTCAATTTAAACTCTCGCGGTTTTAACTGGATTAACAAATATCCTTACCGGGAATAAAAGGGCTTGAAATAAGAGATAAAAGTGGGTTATTCTGATTCAATAATAGGTTCTTAATAGGCTGGGGTCGCAATAGAATTCTCTAAATATCAAACACAAAAAAAAGCCGTATGAAGTATCATCAGACGGCTTTTAGACTATTAGGTGCGTTGAGCTTATAAGTGAATCACTTCTCCATAAGCATCTGCCACCGCTTCCATCACGGCCTCACTCATGGTAGGATGCGGGTGAATTGTTTTTAATACTTCATGACCAGTTGTTTCTAGTTTACGTCCTAAGACCGCCTCGGCGATCATATCCGTAACTCCTGCACCAATCATATGACATCCTAACCATTCTCCATACTTAGCGTCAAAAATTACTTTGACAAATCCATCCTTGGTTCCGGAAGCACTTGCCTTTCCAGAAGCTGAGAAAGGGAACTTACCAACTTTCAATTCGTAGCCAGCTTCTTTGGCTTGCTTTTCAGTCATGCCAACGCTTGCAATCTCTGGAGTCGCATAGGTACATCCTGGGATGTTACCATAATCTATAGCTTCAACATGCAAGCCAGCAATCTTTTCTACACAGGTAATTCCTTCTGCAGAAGCTACGTGGGCTAGGGCAGGACCCGGAGTTACATCACCTATAGCATAGTAACCTGGCATATTCGTTTGATACCAGTCATTTACAATGATCTTATCACGGTCTACAACGATACCTACATCTTCCAATCCTATGTTCTCAATATTGGTTTTGATACCTACAGCAGAAAGTACAAGATCTGCTTCAAGGATTTCTTCCCCTTTTTTAGTTTTTACAAATGCTTTTACGCCGTCCTTCGTTTTCTCCACCTTCTCCACAGAAGCATTGGTCATGATTTTGATTCCCGCTTTTTTGAAAGAACGCTCAAATTGCTTTGATACATCCTCATCCTCCACAGGTACAACATGGGGTAAATATTCTACGATGGTTACGTCTGTCCCCATTGAATTGTAGAAACTTGCAAATTCCACACCAATAGCACCAGAACCAACCACGATCATTTTCTTAGGTTGTTTGGCTAAGGTCATAGCTTGTCTATATCCAATCACTGTTTCTCCATCTTGTGGAAGACTTGGAAGCTCTCTAGAACGAGCTCCAGTGGCGATAATAATATGATCTGCACTATATTCCTTTCCATCAACGTCTACTTTCTTGCCAGGTTTGATTTTACCATAGCCTTGAATGACGTCAATTTTATTTTTCTTCATTAAGAACTGAACACCTTTGCTCATTCCTTCTGCAATACCACGGCTACGTTTTACCACGGCAGTAAAATCTTTATCGACTCCTTCTGCGGAAAGACCGTAATCTTCGGCATGTTTGAGGTATTCAAATACTTGAGCACTTTTTAAAAGGGCTTTTGTAGGGATACAACCCCAGTTCAAACATACACCTCCAAGGCTTTCTTTTTCAATGACTGCTGTTTTTAAACCTAGTTGTGAAGCGCGTATCGCGGTAACATATCCTCCAGGACCTGTTCCTAAAACGATGACATCATATTTGCTCATATCTTGATATTTTTTGTCTGTTTAAGAGAGAACGAAATTAAGCAATATCTATGAACTCTAAAACAAAAATCCCGAAGCAAATACTTCGAGATTTTGTTTTAATTCTTAAAATCAATACTGGCCGAATTGACACAATACCGTTGCCCGGTTTCCGAAGGCCCATCATCAAACACATGTCCGAGATGAGAGCCGCAATTGGCACATAGAATTTCTGTGCGAATCATGCCCAAGGTTTTGTCTCTTATATATTCAACAGATCCTGGAATGGATGCATCAAAACTTGGCCATCCACAGCCGCTATCAAATTTAGTGTCACTTTCAAAAAGCGGTACATGACAAGCGCCACAACTATAACCACCTGCTTCTGCATGCATATTATAGGTGCCAGTAAAAGGACGCTCGGTTCCTTTTCCTCTTAGAATTTTATATCGATCGGGGCCAAGTTGCTCCAACCATTCTTCTTCAGTTTTTTGAACGGGATAGTTTTCCATAGCGTGTAGTAATTATTGTTTAGCAGGTACAAATACCAGCGCATCTCCATTAATACAATGTCTCTTTCCTGTCGTAGCTCTAGGTCCATCATCAAATACATGACCCAAATGCCCACCGCAGGTCGCACAGTGTTCTTCGTTTCGAGTATATCCTAATTTAGTATCAGTGCCAAAGGTGACATTTCCTTCAATAGGCCTATCAAAACTTGGCCATCCTGTTCCACTAACAAATTTGTCCTTTGTTTGAAAAAGAGGCGTTTCACAGGCTGCACATACGAATACACCGGCTTGCTTTACAGAAAGGAGTTCGCTCGAAAATGGACGTTCCGTTCCTGCCTTCCTTAAAACGTAATATTGATCGGGCGTTAATTGCGCCTTCCATTCTGCATCCGTTTTTTGAACAGGAAAATTTTCCTTGGGAGTTTCTTGAGCGTTGCCTTGGCAGCCTATAAGTGCAAATATGCTCAGTACTAGGGTTAATTTTTTCAGCATGGTTCTTCTTTTTATAGTAAAAATACGATTTGTCTAACGGTTGGTCGTTAAGGGGAACATAAAATGACAATATTTTCAGTTTGCTTTCACGCAAACGTAATAGTACAGATCTTCTTAAGGTTTAACGATAATTTAATTTATTTCACTTCCGTCTTACGGCTAAGTTTTGTTACATTTAGTGGGTAATTGCTTGATAAGATACCTATGCAAATAATTCATATTAGTGCCGAATGTTATCCCGTAGCCAAAGTAGGTGGCTTAGCAGATGTTGTAGGCGCACTTCCCAAATATCAAAATAGACTCGGTCATACTGCTTCTGTAGTGATGCCATATTATGATACAAAGTTTGTGCAAAAATCGCCTATGAAGGTTGTCTTTTGTGAGGATTTAGTGATTGAAAAAACAACGTATTTTTCCGAAGTACTCGAAGTAGATTCAACACTTGGCTATTCCCTCTTTTTAATTCGAATTGTAGGACTCACAGATCGAAAAGAAGTGTATGGATATGAAGATGATGCCTTACGATTTGTCGCTTTTCAGCGTATTGCCTTGCAATGGATACTTTCGCTCTCAGACAAACCAGATGTCGTGCACTGCCATGATCACCATACGGGGTTTATACCTTTTATGATGAGTCGATGCCCTGACTTTGAAGTTCTGAAAATGATACCTACCGTTTTGTCCATTCACAATGCACAGTATCAAGGTTCTTTTGAACACGATCAAGTGGGGGTTTTGCCACGCTTTCGCGAAAGCGATACAGGCCTGATTGACTGGAATGGAAAGATAAACCCGCTGGCAGCTGCTATCAAATGTGCCTGGCGCGTGAATACCGTTTCTCCGTCCTATATGATCGAATTGCAACAAAAAGCAAATGGTCTTGAGCGTTTATTACGAGATGAAAAATCCAAATGTGTTGGTATTCTCAATGGGATTGATGCAGAAACTTGGAATCCAACAACTGATGAGTTTTTAGTAAAGAATTACACCATACGTACCCGAAAGTCAGGACGTCGCGCTAATAAAGAGGCGCTTTGCACTGCCTTTGGACTCGATGCTACCAAACCTCTTTTTGGTTTTGTAGGTCGTTTGGTCTGGGAAAAAGGAGCTGATATTTTACCAGAGATTGTGGATGACGCTCTCAAAAGGATGGATGTAAATGTGATCATACTAGGATCAGGTTCTCCTGAAGTAGAAAGACAGTTGGAAGCCTTGAAATTAAAATATCCAGGGCGTTATAATGCTTATATTGGTTATGAAGAACGGATGTCGCATCAAGTATATGCTGGCGCCGACTTTTTATTAATGCCAAGCCGTGTGGAACCTTGTGGCTTGAATCAATTATATTGTTTGCGTTACGGATGTATGCCCATAGTACGGCGTACTGGAGGACTAAAAGATACCGTAATTGACCTGGGCGATGATGGATTTGGTATTTGTCATGATAAGACATCAGTAGTGGATGTAGTAAATAGTATAGAAAGGGCGGTAACGCACTTTAAAGAAACAAAGAAATTTTCGGCGACCCAAAAAACCATGATGGAATTAGATCACAGCTGGGAAAATGCGGCAGATACCTATGTGTCGTTATATGAACAATTAAAATAATAAGAATATGAATACCAAAGTGCTCGCAATTATTTTAGGAGGTGGTCAAGGATCACGTTTGTATCCGCTCACAAAATCTAGATCCAAACCAGCGGTGCCTATTGCTGGAAAATATCGTCTTGTGGATATTCCTATTTCCAATTGTATCAACTCCAATATAAAAAGGATGTTCGTTTTGACCCAGTTCAACTCGGCTTCACTCAATAAACACATAAAAAACACCTATCAGTTTAGTTATTTTTCAGATGCCTTTGTTGATATATTGGCCGCAGAGCAAACTCCCGAAAATAAGGGGTGGTTTCAAGGAACAGCAGATGCGGTGCGCCAAAGTATGCACCATTTCAAAGGCTATGAATCTGAATATATTTTGATTCTTTCTGGAGATCAGCTGTATCAAATGGATTTTAACGAGATGTTGGAAGCACATATCGCAAGTGAAGCTTCTATTAGTATTGCTTCCTTACCAGTGAATGCAAAAGACGCTACTTCTTTTGGAATTTTAAAGACGGATGCTTCACAAACCATTACCAGTTTTATTGAAAAACCAGCGACCGACTTATTGCCTGACTGGACTTCTGAAGTTTCGCCTGCAATGAAAGATCAAGGCAAGCATTACCTGGCTTCAATGGGCATTTATATTTTCAATAAAGAGCTGTTAATAGATCTTTTAACCGGAACAGATACCATGGATTTTGGGAAAGAAATCATACCACAAGCCATCGCCGATCATAAAGTATTGAGTTATGCTTACGAAGGATATTGGACAGATATTGGGAATATAGAGTCTTTTTTCGAAGCAAATATTGACCTCACTGCCGATATTCCAAAGTTTAATTTGTTCAATAGAGGGCAGAGTATCCTCACACGTCCGAGAGTTTTGCCTCCCACAAAAATATCTGGAACTACCCTAGAAAAATCCATTGTTGCAGAAGGAAGTATCGTCCATGGAAGCCGAATAGCCGATTCAGTGATCGGAATTCGTTCTCGAATTGGAAAAGGAACGGTTTTGGAAAGTTGCTATGTGATGGGAAGTAATCGATTCTTAGACTTGGAAGAAATTGACGATGCAAGAAGGCGGGGTATCCCGCATGTGGGTATCGGAGATCGCTGTTTCCTGACAAACTGTATCGTTGATAAAAATGCCAAAATAGGAGATGATGTGCGTATCACAGGTGGCAAACATTTAGAAGATATAGAAACAGATACATATGTAGTGAGAGATGGCATTGTTGTTATTAAAAACGGAGCGACCATTCCATCAGGGACCACCATATAATAATGGGAAATGTAATTACACACAGCCTGTTTACCGATTTTGACATCAGTCTTTTTAAATCTGGAAAGCACTTTAGGTTACACGATAAGATGGGAAGCCATTGTTGCTCCGTAGATGGAGTAGTAGGGACCTATTTTGCAGTGTGGGCACCCAGTGCAAAAGGAGTAAGCGTTATAGGAGATTTTAATTACTGGAAGGGTGATGCGCATCCATTGCAAGTGCGCTGGGATGAAAGTGGCATTTGGGAAGGTTTTATTCCCGATGTACATCAGGGTGCTACCTATAAATATAAAGTAGCTTCAAACCTCAATGGGATCGTCACTGAAAAGGCAGATCCTTACGCCCGCCGTGCTGAACATCCTCCCAAAACAGCCTCTATCGTCTATGAAGCAAACTACTCCTGGAAAGACAAAAATTGGCTAGAAAAAAGACATCGCCATAATAGTTTAGAAGCTCCATATTCTGTGTATGAAGTGCATTTGGGCTCATGGCGTAGAAAGAAAGAAGAAGGTAATAGAAGTTTAAGTTATACAGAACTAGCGACCGAACTTGTGAACTATGTAAAGGAAATGAACTTTACCCATGTAGAGTTTATGCCAATCATGGAATTCCCGTACGGCCCTAGCTGGGGTTATCAAGTAACCGGATATTTTGCGCCTACATCTCGTTTTGGATATCCTGAAGAATTAATGACACTTATTGATGCATTTCATGCAAATGATATTGGTGTTATTCTCGACTGGGTTCCATCTCACTTTCCAGAAGACGCTCACGGACTAGGGAATTTTGATGGTACTGCCTGCTATGAACATCCGGATCGAAAGAAAGGATATCATCCCGATTGGAAATCGTTGATTTTTAATTATGAACGCAACGAGGTACGAAGCTTTTTGATAAGTAATGCCCTCTTTTGGTTGGAGCATTATCATATCGATGGCTTGCGTGTAGATGCGGTTGCCTCTATGTTGTACCTGGACTATAGTCGTGAAGAAGGCGAATGGGAACCCAATGAAGAGGGAGGTCGAGAAAATCTAGCGGTTATTTCCTTTCTTAAAGAACTCAATACCGAAGTGTATGCAAGCTTTCCAGATGTACAAACTATCGCCGAAGAATCGACTAGTTTTCCTATGGTAAGTAAACCTGTTTTTTCTGGCGGACTCGGTTTTGGAATGAAATGGATGATGGGATGGATGCATGATACGCTTTCCTATTTTATGAAAGATCCAATTCATCGCAGTCATCATCACAATGAGATTAGTTTCAGTATGACCTATGGATTTACTGAAAATTTTATGCTACCATTATCTCACGATGAGGTCGTTTATGGGAAGCACTCTATTTTTGGTCGAATGCCAGGAGACGAATGGCAACGTTTTGCCAATCTGAGATTGCTCTACACCTATATGTATACTCATCCTGGGGGAAAGCTACTCTTTATGGGAAGCGAGTTTGGACAAGGTAGCGAGTGGAATTTTGAAGATCAGCTAGATTGGGATGTTTTGGATTATGATGCTCATAAGAACATGCAAACTGCTTTTGCAGATATCAATAAACTGTATGTTACAACGCCAAGCTTATATGAAAAACAGTTTGTTCCTGAAGGTTTTGAGTGGATTGCACACGACGATTCAGAAAATGCTGTTTTGAGCTACATCCGTAAAGGAAATGATGCTGGCACTTTAGTGGTTGCTGTATTTAATATGACTCCAATGCCACGCAAAGCATATAAATTGGGAGTTCCTTTTGATGGACGCTTTCGCGAAATATTTAATAGCGATGCTTCCAAGTATGCAGGAACAGGGTCTTATCATAATCCCAATTGTAATGTCATTGCGGAGTCTTGGAATGGAAAAACGCATGCGGTCATTGTTCAGCTTCCTCCTTTAGCAGGAGTTGTATTCGAGTTGACCAAAAACAAGTAAAAAATTTCCTAAATCCCTACATTTCTATTCAAAAAGGAAGACTTTTAACCAACGAAAACGTTAGCGTTAATAACTATTTATGTTTTTTCTCGGATAAGGCGGGAGATAATCTTTAATTGAATTTTTCAAATAAAAATCTATGATTGTAAATACCGAATTAGAACAAAAAGGGAATCAATTTCCTAATCAAGTGGTCGATGTGCGTAAGGATGTTGATACCTTATATTTTAAGACGGAGAACGAAATTATTTTGCAATTAACTGTTATCAGAGATAGTGTCATTCGTTTTCGATTTGCAACAGGGGGAGAGTTTGAACCTGATTTTTCCTATGCAATTGATGAAGGTGCTCTACGCGGATACAATCATTTGGAATTAAAAGAAGATGTTGCCTATTACCATGTGCATACTGCCAAGTTACATATTCGGATAGAGCGTAAAAGCTTACAAACTTCAATCTATGATATCGAAGGAAATCTCATTAATGATGATGAGCTTGGGTTTCATTTTGAAGAGAGTTTTGAGTACGGCGGTAATGTTGTGAAAATGAGTAAAAAAGCGCAACACGCTGAAAGTTACTACGGACTTGGGGATAAACCTATGCACTCTAACTTAAGAGGGAAGCGCGTGGAGAATTGGGCAACAGATCAATACGCTTTTGGGAAAGATCAAGATCCCATATACAAAAGTGTTCCTTTTTATATTGGATTGCACCAGAAGAGAGCCTATGGAATCTTTTTTGATAATACCTTTCGGACCTTCTTTGACTTTTGCAGCGAACGTATGGACGTCTCTAGTTTCTGGGCGCAGGGAGGAGAAATGAATTATTATTTTATCTATGGGCCTCAAATGTCAGATGTGGTCGCTAATTATACCAATTTGACAGGTGTTCCCGAATTACCTCCACTCTGGGCATTGGGCTATCATCAAAGTAAATGGAGTTATTATCCTGAGAGTAATGTTAAGGAAGTTGCAGCAAAGTTTAGAGAACTTAAAATTCCCTGTGATGGCATTTATTTGGACATTGACTATATGGAAGGGTGGAGATGTTTTACTTGGAATAAAGAACATTTTCCTGATCCTAAACGAATGGTCAAAGAGCTCGCTGACGATGGCTTTAAAACCATAGTCATCATTGATCCAGGGATTAAAATTGACAAGGACTATTCTGTATATCAGGAAGGTATAGAGAATGATTATTTCTGTAAACGAGCCGATGGCCCTTATATGAAAGGAAAGGTATGGCCTGGAGAGTGTAACTTTCCCGATTATACAAATCCTGAAGTTCGCGAATGGTGGGCAGGATTATTTAAGGACTTAATTGGAAATGTTGGAGTCAAAGGGGTTTGGAATGATATGAATGAACCGGCGGTGATGGAAGTGCCTGGAAAAACATTTCCTCCAGATGTTCGCCATAATTATGACGGACATCCTTGTAGTCATCGAAAAGCGCATAATATTTATGGTACGCAAATGGCAAGAGCTACCTATGAAGGTGTAAAGAAATTTGCCTATCCTCAAAGACCTTTTGTAATTACCCGATCTGCGTATAGCGGTGCTCAGCGTTATACCTCTTCATGGACAGGAGATAATGTAGCGAGTTGGGAGCATTTATGGGTCGCCAATATTCAAGTGCAACGCATGTGTCTTTCGGGAATGTCATTTACAGGTACAGATATAGGAGGTTTTGCAGAACAGCCAACAGGAGAATTATATGCTCGTTGGATCCAATTGGGTGTTTTTCACCCTTTTTGTAGAACACATTCTTCAGGACATCACGGCGATCAAGAACCATGGGCATTTGATGAAGGAGTTACAGATATTGCTCGAAAATTTATCAGTTTGAGGTATCGTTTACTACCGTATTTATACACCATGTTTTACGAGTACATTAAGAAGGGAACTCCCTTGTTAAAACCGTTGGTCTACTTTGATCAAGAAGATGCGCAAACACATTATAGAACCGATGAGTTTATTTTTGGACATCACATATTAGTGTGCCCGATCTTAGAACCTAATGCCAAAGGTCGCAGAATGTATATTCCAAAGGGAAAATGGTATGATTACTGGTCCAAAGTACCCGTTCAGGGAGGAAAAGAACAATGGGTAGACGCCGATATTGATTCGATGCCACTCTTTGTAAAAGAAGGAACTATCCTTCCTAAATACCCTATCCAACAATATGTAGGCGAACTTGTAATCAAACAGGTAGAATTAGAAGTCTACTATGGGCTTGGACAAAATGCATCTAAGTTATATGAAGATGCACAAGATGGATATGACTATACAAAAGACCGTTACAGCTATCGTACGTTTAAAATGTCAGGAAGGAAAAAAGATTGGATTATTCAACAACATAAGAGAGGAGATTTTATAACAAGTTATGATACCTTTCGCATTCACTTGATTGGACTGCCATTTAAGATCGAAGAAATTGAGTTAGACAATAGACCTGTTTCTTTTGAAGATGTGCAGTTTGACCCTAAAACGTGTGCTTTAATAATATCTAAAGAATTTACAGTGCTTCATCTCTCCGGATCTTAAGCATTTTCGTACCTTGAAACAACCAAAAGATTCAAAACGATGAAGATTAAAAATACCATTTTACTAGTGCTCACTATTGTATTAGTTAGTGCTTGTAAGACGAGTCCCTTTACGGGAAAGAAAACCCTAAATTTTGTGAGTAATGATCAATTGTTTCCAATGGCTTTTCAACAATATAATGAGTTTCTCTCAGAAAATAATGTGATTACAGGAACCCCCGAATCCGATATGGTAAAGCGTGTCGGTCAAAAAATTGCTGTCGCCGCCGAACGTTATTTGACAGCCTTGGGAGAACCGGGATATTTAAAAGATTATCGCTGGGAATATAACCTTGTTGGTGATGATGCTGTAAATGCATGGTGTATGCCAGGAGGTAAAATTGTAGTGTATACGGGAATATTGCCTATTACACAGGATGAAACAGGACTCGCCATGGTTATGGGACATGAACTTGCACACGCTCTTGCCGATCATGGCGCACAGCGTATGAGTGCAGCTCAAGTGCAACAAATTGGTGCTGTTGGTGTTGCCGTTGCCGCTGGAGGACAAACTCCAGAAAAGCAAGCCCAAATGATGCAATTATATGGTGTTGGTTCACAATTGGGCGGGATGCTTCCATTCAGTCGTTCCCACGAAAATCAGGCAGATGAAATTGGTGTAATAATTGCCGCAATTGCTGGATATGACCCGTATCAAGGGGCCAATCTATGGAGGCGTATGAAAGCAAATTCAGGAGGGCAAGCTCCCCCTCAAATACTGAGCACACACCCTTCTTCAGACAGTCGTATTGCCAATCTAACTAGAATGGCGCCGATCGCTGTGAAAGAAGCAGCCAAATTTGGCGTGACTTCGTTTAAGTAAGATTTAACGATAATAGTAGATAAGAAAAGCTGTGCATTCGCGCAGCTTTTCTATTTTAGTGCTATGAAGCAACTACTCAAAAAAGGCGATACGAAATTATTAAATGCTTGGGCATTCTATGATTGGGCCAATTCAGTGTATAGTTTAGTGATCGCTTCGGCGGTTTTCCCTTTGTTTTATGGAGCATTGTTTCGAAGTGCAGGTATCGAAGAAATTGAAGTATTTGGAATGGTGTTGCGTAAAAGTCCGCTTATATTCTATACAACGGCGATAGCTTTTACCATTGTAGCAGTAATATCACCAGTCCTATCAGGAATAGCTGATTATATTGGGAATAAGAAGTTCTTTCTCAAGCTCTTCTGTTATATAGGAGCTCTGTCTACCATAGGTTTATATTGGTTTAGTTTAGAACATATTTACATAGGATTATTCATGTACTTAATGGCATTGGTTGGCTTTTGGGGCAGCTTAGTATTCTATAATTCCTATCTTCCAGATATTGCATATCCAGAACAACAGGATGCCATCAGTGCCAAAGGCTTTTCGATGGGATATGTAGGAAGTGTATTACTGTTGGTACTATGTCTAGCGATGATACTCGGCCATAAAATGTTCGGTTTCGAAGATGAAGGCATGCCAACGAGATTGTCTTTTGTGTTGACAGGAATATGGTGGATTGGTTTTAGTCAGTATTCCTATAAACATTTACCAAAAGGTAATTCTCATAATGGAAAACTAACTAAAAAAGTCATTTTCCAAGGATTTAAAGAACTGAAAAGTATTTGGACGGCAATGCAGGATCAATTGCGTTTGAAACGATATTTGATTGCTTTTTTCGTGTATAGTATGGCCGTACAGACCGTGATGCTTGCAGCTGCTTATTTTGGAGAACAAGAGTTGGAATGGGGAAGTGATAGTGAACGTACTACGGGGCTTATCGTTAGTATATTATTAATTCAGTTGGTAGCAGTAGTAGGAGCAGTTTTAACATCACGACTTTCTGCGAAGGTTGGGAATATTAAAGCCCTTATTTATATCAATATTGTTTGGATTGTAATCTGTGCCTGGGCATATTTTGTCTATACACCTGTTCAATTTTATATTACTGCGGCATTTGTTGGTTTAGTGATGGGAGGAATACAGTCTCTTTCTCGATCTACCTACGCAAAATTCTTGCCTGAAACAGATGATACGACATCCTATTTTAGTTTCTATGACGTTGCAGAAAAAATTGGGATTGTCATAGGAATGTTCTTATATGGATTGATTGAAGAACTTACTGGAAGTATGCGATTCAGTATCGTATTTTTAATCTTGTTTTTTGTTGTGGGGGTTTTCTTATTACTCAAAGTACCCAAGGATCAATCAAACTAAGACATCCACTTCAATGCCCATTTTATGCGTATGTCCTTTTTTTTATAAGGAGCATACCGTATGGGTATATCCACCCATGTGCCGCGCTTCACAATAGATTTGGCATGGCTAAACGTATAAAAGCTCTGCTTTCCATGATAGCTTCCAATTCCGCTGTGGCCTACACCTCCAAACGGAAGTTTGTTGTTTGCAAAATGAACCAAAGTGTCATTCATCACGCCACCACCAAAACTAAATTCGGCAATAAACCACTTTTTAAAAGCCCGCTTTCGCGAAAATACATACGCACTCAAAGGCTTTTCGTACCCCAATATAACACGTTTAATATCTTCTTGTCTCTCATAGGTTAACACGGGTAATATGGGACCAAAAATCTCCTCTTGCATGACCAATGTCTCCGTAGAATCAATATCTAAGACCGTTGGTGAAATATAATATTCTTCTGCGTCTGTTGTTCCACCAGTGCTAATACAAACACCTTCCAACATCTTTGTTAATCTGTCAAAATTCTGACGGTTAATAATACGTGCAAAATCTGGCGATGCCTTTGGGTCTGAACCATAGGCTTTGGTGATTTCCATATCCAAAGCTTTGAGCAAAACCTCTTTTTTACTCTTGTGAACCAATATATAATCGGGAGCAATGCAGGTTTGGCCGGCATTGACAAATTTCCCCCAAACAATGCGTCGTGCAGCTTGTTGTACCTGAGCCGTTTCATCAATGATACAGGGACTTTTTCCTCCTAACTCTAAAGTCACTGGCGTAAGATGTTGAGCCGCAGCTTTAGCAATAATCTTCCCTACAGAAACACTGCCCGTAAAGAAGATATAATCCCAGCGTTCTGCTAATAAGGCTTGTGCTACTTCCTTGTCTCCTTGCACGGTGTCTACATGACCTGGATCAAAAACTTCTTTGATAATTTTGGCAATTAGAGCCGATGTCTGTGGTGTTAGTTCGCTAGGTTTTAATAGGACTGTATTCCCTGCTGCAATTGCACCTATAAGAGGTCCCATTGCCAACTGATACGGATAATTCCATGGCGAAATGATGAGCGTAGCCCCGTAAGGTTCGTAATACATATAATCGCTAGACGGAAAGTTGAGGAGTGCGGCTTTTACTTTTTTGGGTCGTTGCCATTTCCATATTTCTTTGATCGCTAGATTGAGCTCCTGATTTACAATCCCTATTTCTGTCGCGACACTTTCAAAAACGGGTTTTCTAAAGTCGGCGGTAAGGGCGTCAATAATTGCTTGTTCGTGACGATCTAAGCTTTCGCGAAAGCGCACCAAAACTGCTTTTCGATATCCTATATCTTTTGTGATTCCCGTTGCAAAAAATGTACGCTGATTCTCAAGGAGTTTTAAAATTTCCATTTGTGACCGTCTTTATCATTAAAAGTACTGCTCTTTTTTTAAGTTTTAGATCGTTATATAAAAAAAACCAAGAGCCATTCTCCCTATTTTTTTAGATTTTTTTTAATGAGTGCTATATGTAAAATGACATGAGTTAATATTCTGATAATCAAACAAATGAATGTAATTGGTTCGCATTGAATAACGTAGGAGAATCAAACAAAGTGAGACAGAGGTTTAATACAATACTTAATTTTAACATGTTAAAACACACAAACGTTTGAAGGAACTTACAAAGTATAGCAAAGCGGTCTCTCAAGATCCAACACAACCCGCAGCACAAGCGATGTTGCATGCCATAGGACTTACGGATGAAGATTTTAAAAAACCTTTCGTCGGAATTGCAAGTACCGGTTATGAAGGGAATCCATGTAATATGCATCTAAACCAGCTCGCCCTAGATATTAAAGGCGGGGTTCAAGGTTCAGATTTGGTGGGTCTTATCTTTAATACCATTGGCGTAAGTGATGGGATTTCTATGGGCACACCAGGGATGCGATTTTCTTTACCCTCGCGCGACCTTATTGCCGACTCTATGGAGACGGTGGTACAAGCGATGAGCTATGACGCCTTGGTAACTGTTGTAGGTTGCGATAAGAATATGCCAGGAGCACTGATGGCGATGTTGCGACTCGATAGACCATCGATCTTAGTATATGGAGGAACGATTGCCCCAGGATGTCATAATGATAAGAAATTAGATGTGGTGTCTGCTTTTGAAGCATGGGGTGAAAAAGTAGCTGGAACTATAACAGAAACAGAATTTAAAGCGGTCGTCAAAAAGGCCTGCCCTGGAGCAGGAGCCTGTGGCGGCATGTATACTGCTAATACCATGGCATCGGCTATTGAAGCCTTAGGGATGAGTTTGCCTTATAACTCGTCCAATCCAGCAGTTAGTACTGATAAAACAGCCGAATGTGCCCGTGTAGGTGCTGCACTAAGGCATTTGATTGAGGAAGACATTAAGCCTTCTGATATCGTTACGAAAAAGGCTTTGGAAAATGCTGTTCGTCTTGTAACCGTATTAGGTGGCTCTACCAATGCAGTATTACATTTTCTAGCCATTGCTAAGGCAGCCAACATTGAATTTGCCCTGAGCGATTTTCAACGGATTAGTGATACGACTCCATTTTTAGCCGATTTAAAACCCAGCGGAAAATACCTGATGGAAGACTTGCACAATGTAGGTGGCGTTCCTGGGGTATTAAAATATATGCTCGATCAAGGAATGTTACATGGTGATTGTTTAACAGTGACCGGGAAGACATTGGCTGAGAATTTGGCAGATGTTGACCATCTCGCAGCGCACCAAGATGTAATTCATACGGTAGACAATCCAATCAAAGCAACAGGTCACATTCGTATTCTCTATGGCAATATCGCCTCTCAAGGATCTGTGGCTAAAATTACTGGAAAAGAAGGAGTTCGCTTTCGCGGAAGCGCACGCGTTTTTAATGGTGAGTTTGAAGCTAATGATGGTATCGCCGCAGGAAAAGTAAAAAAAGGCGACGTTGTAGTTATTCGATATGAAGGACCACAAGGCGGTCCAGGAATGCCAGAAATGTTGAAACCTACAGCCGCAATAATGGGGGCTGGATTAGGGAAAGAGGTAGCGCTCATCACTGATGGACGGTTTTCTGGTGGAACGCATGGATTTGTTGTAGGACATATTACTCCTGAAGCACAAGTGGGTGGAGGCATTGCATTCATAGAAGATGGAGACATCATCATGATCGATGCAGAAAGTAATTCCATCAATGTCGAGATAAGCGAAGATGAGTTTGAACAAAGAAAAGCAACCTGGATAGCTCCGCCATTAAAAGCGAGCAGTGGTGCTTTATATAAGTATGCAAAAACAGTATCCTCGGCTTCGGAAGGTTGTGTGACCGATGTTTTTGATTAATGAATACACTGCACAACGGTGCAGTAAGCATGTGATACAAATTGTCTAATACATAAAAATGCCTAAGGATTCTCATAAAGAATAGAGAATCATGGCCAAGGCCTATGGAAACAAAAACCATAACAACACCCAAAACAACGACACAAACCATGACAGGTAGTGAAGCGTTGATTCATTGTTTACTTGCAGAAGGAGTGGATATAATTTATGGATATCCTGGAGGGGCGATCATGCCTTTTTATGATGCA
>JBLHXM010000037.1:0-27205 GCA_047630395.1 Dokdonia sp. | reverse complement strand
GGAGACCAGGTTCACTTCGACAAGCTCAGTATAAACTTCTCACCTTAGCATACCAATGTCTTCAACTTTATTTCCAAAAAAAAAGACTCTGCATTTCTACAGAGTCTTGGAGCGGGAGACCAGGTTCACTTCGACAAGCTCAGTATAAACTTCTCACCTTAGCATACCAATGTCTTCAACTTTATTTCCAAAAAAAAAGACTCTGCATTTCTACAGAGTCTTGGAGCGGGAGACCAGGTTCGAACTGGCGACATTCAGCTTGGAAGGCTGACGCTCTACCAACTGAGCTACTCCCGCTGATAGACAAAGGCAAAAATAGCTTTTTTTTCAAAAGACAAGGCAATAAAACAAAATAATTTTTAGACAAAAAAGAAGTCAAAATCGAAGCGCTTGATCTTGAAACCTCTACCTTCTTTATTAAAGATTTCCAGTCTAGAAATAAACCCTATTAGATGCACAGAGCACTGCGTTTAGTTGTTGATCAATGGAAGTTTTTGACCCGATAATGTTCCGCGATGGAATTTTCCGGATTCCCAGAAAAGCATTTCCCCCATTGAACCACTTTTCAAGTTTGCATCAATCACAATAACCTTTCCTTCGTATCTCGTTTCAATCTGCCGGTGCGTTGTATGACCAACGATAATGTTGGTGACATTAAAATACTGAAGCAGTCCTTGTATTTGTTCGGCTGTCGCAAGTTCCCCTTGAAAGTAACCCCTGTAATAAATAGGCCCCTTGCTTTTGTGAAGGAAATTGCCAAGATCACTTCGAGACTCTGACAATTCACTTTCGATCAATTGTCGCTTGAACGTATGATTAATTTGATCTATAGACAGACCCTTCGCCACAACATCTGGATGCAATCCGCCATGTGTGAATAACATATTATTCATATTTACTATAACCGGCCGTGTTCGTAACCAATCTCCCAATATTGAACCTTTACTAAAAAGGGTTTGAAATGGCTGATTCAAAATACGCGCAGTTTCAATATACTTTGGATGCACAGATCGCAAATTACCATTGAGCACCATCACATCGTGATTCCCCAATAACACATGCAGTTTTCCTCCATCTTCTTGGGCCTGTTTTTCCAAGTGATAAAGAAACCATAATACTTCTGTTACCTGAGATCCACGGTCAAACATATCTCCCGTTACTACTAAATGACCGTTGCCAAAATTCCACATATTCTCAGCATCTATTACGTCATTATTTTTTAGTAGCTCAAGAAAAGTTTTATACTGACCGTGAATATCACTAACTGCTGCAATTCTAAAATCACCTGTATAATTTAATTCTGTAACCTCTGTAGGCTGATCTTCCCAAAGAGTTGCCTGCATCTCTTTATACGCAAAAGTTTGTGAAGCTTTTGGACTTAATTTCTGACTATGTTCCTGCCCTTTATAAACCCATTTAGCGGTGTAGCCACTTTCTGTTTTAATAATATACGGTCCATCGCTAACCCCTTCATAAGGAACATTCAGCACTTCCAAAATCTCCTTAACATTTTCTTCTTTAGCAAAATCGATAGCTGTTTTAGCATTATCAACGCTCACAGACGGGTCTGCTCCGAGACGAATTAACAATTGAAGAGCCTTTACATCTCTTCCCTTCACTGCAAAAAGTAATGCGCTTTGTTTGTCTACACTTACATAATTGATATCAGCATGATGTTGTATGAGTTTCTCACATATAACATAATTCTGATAGCCAACTGCATACATAAGCGGACTGATTCCTTCTACGACCATATTCGGGTCAGCCCCTCGATCTAATAAATATGTCGCCACCTTATGCGTCTTGTCTTTCTTGATTGCATAAACTAACAAGGTATATCCTGTATCGTCTATTTTGTCAATCCCGTTTCCTTTGTTCAAAAAAGCGCTCACAGCTTCTAAATCACCTCGTTGAATACTCTCATAAACATCTTTCGGAGCTATAAAACCCTCGGTATTTTGAGCCAAACTAAGTCTTTGCTCTTGGGTCAGCTCCCTAGTCATTGTAACAGCAAGTTTCTTTCGCTCTTGCGCGTTCCAATTTCCTTTTATTGTATCTGAAGTGATGGTGCCAGAAAAACTACCTTCGGCTTGTATGGAAAAAATCAAGTTGGAGGTATCGACGCTTAAACGTTGCATCACTAAGTCCGCTCTCCCCTTGGAAGCGGGGCCCATAAAGCCCGTAAGCCCCCCTTCCTTTGATTGTTCGAATCTCCAAACGATCCCTACAGATTTAGTTTCATCAACCATAATATTGCCTTCCCAGTTTCCAACAAGGATACTTGAAGTTACTTCTGGGGGCCGTTGATTCTGAGCAGAAATTGTCATCGTCCACACTAAAAATACTAAGAAACTGCACTTTACAGATAGTAATTTGAGCACTACTTTTCTATACTTCTTTTTAGACCGACCTACTTTTGAGATACTGTTCATTTTTGATTTGATTTTTTTGATTCCTCAAACCTAGAAACAATCAATACCTTCTCTAAATAATAGTGACCAATGCACTTTTATCCGGTGTACAAAGGTGATATCTTCCTATCAAACAAGTTTATCCCAATTTCAACCCATTTAAAAGCTTTCTATAGGTTGTTTATCTCTGATTTTATTAATTTTAGACAAAATTACACCCATGGATATTCAACATAAAGAGTCAGATCATAGAGGATACTTTATATTTAAAGGGGAACGTGGCATTATTTCAGAGCTTACCTATTCTAAAAAAGACCAAGTATTGACTATTGATCATACAGAGACAAAGCTTCCGGAAGAAGGAAAAGGTTTGGCATCAAAACTGGTAGCCCATGCTGTTCAGTATGCGCGTGATCATCAATTCAAAATAGAACCTCTTTGCCCCTTTGCCGAAGTGCAATTTGACAGAAATCCTGACTATAAAGACGTACGCGCCTAATGCAAATCATATTAGAAACAGAACGATTGTACCTTCGGGAATTTCTTTCAGAAGATGCGCTCCATTTTCATCAGCTAAATAGTGACCCTGAGGTCCTCAAATACACAGGAGATCCACCTTTTGCCTCGTTGGAGGAAGCTCAGTCATTTATCGCAAATTACACTGCTTATTCTCAATACGGTATTGGTCGTTATGCCATTATCCGAAAGTCTGATGAAGCATTTCTAGGATGGTGTGGATTCAAATACCATCCGGAAGAACGCATCGTGGACCTCGGCTATAGACTCCATAGGTTGTATTGGCGACAGGGATATGCAACAGAAAGTGCTCAAGCAGCCCTAACGTTTGCCTTTGAAAACCGTAAATACCTCAATGTTGTTGCCCATGCCCATGTGGAGAACAAAGGTTCCGATAAGGTACTTGCCAACTGCAATTTCACCAAACTAAGAGAAATAACCTATGATGGCCAGCCCACTTTTCTGTATCAAAAACAAAATCCATTCTACGATTTGCGTATCATAACAGCAGAAGAGACTTGGCCTGTCCGCCACCCCGTTTTGCGCAAAGGTCGTCCGCTAGAGGATGTCTATATGGAAGCAGACGAGAAAGAAAACACCTTCCATATTGGTATCTTTTTCAAAGAAACGATAGTAGGTGTGGCTAGTTTTATGGAAGACACTCATCCGGATTTTGAAGGCACCCAATCTAGACTCCGCGGTATGGCAGTACTTCCTGAGTTCCGTAAACGAGGACTGGCCGCAGCGATGTTGATACGCGCCGAAAAACTGCTTAGAGAGCGTAATCGTAGTATCTTATGGTTCAACGCTCGCCTGGCAGCGCTTAACTTCTATAAAGAAATGGGCTACAAAACCGTAGGCACAGAATTTGACATACCTTTGGTAGGCCCCCATTATGTCATGAAAAAGAAATTATGAAGAAAACCCAGATTTTAATAGGACTGATGCTCATGATATTCCTACCGTCAGTGGTTGGACAAATAGTACTTCCTGAAAACGAATTATTGGGTCAAGGCAGTCCTAATCTCATTGAGAAAGATGGGTATCGACTGCGTACAAAAGCGGCCGATGCATTTGAGGCTTTGAAAGCAGCCGCCTTAAAAGATGGAATTGTCATCAAAGTGGTGTCAAGTTACCGGGATTATGCGCACCAAAATCGTATTTGGGAACGCAAATATCTGCGCTTTCGCGAAAGCGGACTTTCACCCATTCTGTCCATTCAGAAGATCATTGAATACTCGACCATTCCAGGCACCTCTAGACATCATTGGGGCACAGACCTCGATCTTATAGACGGCACACCAAAAGTAGATGGAGACGTACTCGTACCTTCCAAATTCCATGGCACTGGTCCCTTTTGCAAATTTAAAGATTGGATGGATATACATGCCAATTCCTATGGATTTCAATTGGTCTATACCGACGCAATTCATCGAAAGGGATTTAAGTATGAGCCTTGGCATTACAGCTATGCACCCTTGTCAAAAGGATATTTGAAGGCATATAATGCTTTGGATATTCAACAAAAACTAACAGAGGCAAAGCTCATGGGAAGTAAAAACTTCACATTAGCATTTATTCAGAAATATCTAGAAGAAAATGTCAATGACATCAATCCAACATTGTTGGATTAAAGGGCATTGATCAGAGCGCGTTCGGTGAGGGCTTCTTTAAAATCTGACCGACTAGCGAGGGCTTTATCAATCCACTTTTTCGCTTCTCCTTTCTCAGCTTTATGTCTATAAATTTGAGCTAATCGAAGATACGCCCAATCCTTAGGTACACCGTCTTTAGTGGAGTAAAACTCAATATAACGATGTAAGCATTGAATCCCTTGATCCAACCCAATCCCATACTGTCCCGCAACCTTACCTAGTTGATAATGTAAACGGTTATTTTGCTTATGTTTTTCTTGAGCCTCCGTTAAGGTAGCAATCGCAGCATCAGGGTTTTTATTTTTCTCGTAATGCTCAGAAAGCTTGGTGTAGCAGGTCACAGAACCACCTATTGAAACGGCATTTTTGTAGTACTCCTGGGCATCTGCAGGTCGGTCATTATACTCGGCTATATATCCTTTAGCCAGATACCCATCTACAGAAGAGATCTTGAAAAGCTCGCTGGCATACATCAAGGCTTTGTCTTCGCTCCCCCCCACAATACTTGGGAGTTGGATATAGAATTCAACCAAGGCCCAACGCGCTTCTATATGCGATGGATCTAGTTCTGCTGCCGTAATGAATGCTTTTTTAATATCGCCTATAAGACCTAAAGCTCTGATTTTATTAATCTCTAAGGCTTTCATCCCGAGCACTCCTCCGTATTTATAGTGGTAATTGGCTACTTTAGGTTGCAACTCAACCAAGCGTTCATAGAACTCAATAGCCGTATCCCAGTCTTTCGCGTAACCAGCGATATCCCCAAGATACTCCACGGTTTTTAAATCATCAGGATGGGTTTTCAAGTAGGTGGCAAAGAGTGATTTTGCTTTGGTGTACTGGGTAGCTTTGAAATAGGTTTCCGCTTTCGCGAAAGCATCCATACTTCCTGCGCCACTGCCCAATGTCTGTCCGAAAGACACATTGGAGAGCAATAGAAAACAAACCAATAAAAAGTATCCAAATTTTTTCATGAATTACAAAGATGCAAAATGCTTGCCAAAAGGCATTTAGTTTTTAGGCGGATATTTTGAGTACACTTTAGATACGATTTTCTCAAAATAAATATTCCTTTCTTGAGGAGTAACTTGCACTTTTCGAGCACTTTCACAATAGGCTTGCCAGACATACTGTTTTTTTTGTGCATCATAAAAATCTATTGTCAATTCAAGATGCTCTTCCCTACCACCTATCGGAATTCCACCACCAAAACTCACTCCTCTGCTGTTACCACCACCTCCAATACCCACACCCAAGGTGTTTTGCGAAGAAGCTTCATAGCTTTTTGCTGTAGTAGTGATCCAGAGATCAGGATCTTCGGCCAGTTGTAAGTCTTTGGTCTGAAGAAGGCTATCTGTATATTTCACATAGCGTCGTTGATCAAATTCTGACAAGTTATTGTCTTCTACAAAATTATAATTATAGGTAGCGTAGCCATCAAAAGAAGCATTTTTATCATAGTCGTAATCGACGTATACAGCACCACATGAAGTGAGTAGTGCAATACCGAGAAGACATAAAAAGTTGCGCATAAATCAGTGTTTCTTCATAAAGATAACACCTAAATATGCGAAAAGTTGTGAATTTAAGATTTCTTAAACATTTAACATCTTCCAAAGCTTGTCTTTAAGCTCCGTAAGACCTTGCTGAGTGATCGAAGAAATAAACATATATTCAATGGGTAATTCCTTGTTCAATTCTTCAGAAAGCTCTGCTTTGAGTTCGTCGTCTAGCATATCACTTTTAGTGATCGCAATCAAACGTTCTTTATCCAACATTTCTGGATTGTATTTCTGAAGTTCATTGAGCAGTACTTCGTACTGTCCAGCAATACTATCAGCATCTGCAGGAATCATAAATAGCAAGGTAGAGTTACGCTCAATGTGACGCAAAAAACGATGTCCAAGACCTTTCCCTTCAGAGGCTCCTTCAATAATCCCAGGGATATCTGCAATCACAAAGGTTTGATAATCTCGATATTCAACGATCCCTAAGTTAGGCTTGAGAGTCGTAAATTCATAATTGGCGATTTTTGGTTTGGCTGCAGTAACCACAGACAATAAGGTAGACTTCCCAACATTTGGAAAACCTACTAAACCTACATCCGCGAGAATCTTAAGTTCTAAGGTTAGCATCACTTCGTAGCCGTCAATTCCAGGCTGTGAAAATCGCGGTGTTTGATTGACAGAATTTTTAAAATGCCAGTTTCCACGACCTCCCATTCCGCCTTGAGCGGCTATAAACTCCTGACCGTCTTCGGTAATTTCAAAAATCACCTGATCCGTTTCTGTATCTTTTATGGTAGTTCCGAGCGGCACATCAATAAAGTGATCTTCACCATCATGACCAGTAGATCTAGATTTAGCTCCATTTCCACCATGTCCAGCACGTAAATGGCGCTTGAATTTTAAATGCAAAAGGGTCCACATATGTGTGTTACCTCTTACAATGATATTTCCTCCACGACCGCCATCGCCTCCGTCGGGACCTCCTTTTTCAATAAACTTCTCTCTGTGCAAATGCGCAGACCCTGAACCTCCATTTCCTGAGGTAACATGCATTTTTACATAGTCTACAAAATTCCCTTCCGTCATGTCGCTTTGCTTTATTTATATTTTATTACCGCTGTAGAAACTTACAGACGGTCAATCACAGTACTTAATCGCTCTGTAATTTCTGCCACTCCTCCTACACCATCAACACCAAAATACTTTCCTTGCTTATCATAGAAGCTCTTGAGAATGGCCGTCTCTGCATAATATACAGCAATCCGATTTCGAATCACTTCCTCGTCGGCATCATCGGCACGACCTGAAGTTTTTCCACGCTCTAATAAACGCTGCACTAATACCTCATCATCTACTTCTAATGCCACCATCGCCGATACTTGAGTTCCTTTACTTTCTAAAAGAGCTGCTAATGCAACAGCCTGTGCCTCTGTACGCGGAAACCCGTCAAAAATAAACCCTTTTGCATTCGGATTTTTTTCCACTTCTGCATTGAGCATGTCAATAGTTACCGTGTCTGGAACGAGTTGACCTTTATCCATATAAGATTTAGCTAGTTTGCCCAAATCAGTCCCGTTTTTAATATTGTAGCGGAACACATCTCCTGTAGAAATATGAATGAGCTTATATTTTTCTTTCAACACTTCGGCTTGCGTACCCTTTCCAGCACCTGGAGGGCCGAATAATACTAGGTTAGTCATTGAGGATTGTTTTAATTTATAAATAGAAGTTAAGTTACGCCCTAATCCGTTGTAGTCTAAGCCGAAGCCAACCACAAAATCATTATCAATTTCCAAACCTATATAGTCAATCACATATGGTTTTGTATAGGCAGAAGGCTTGTAAAATAGTGTAGCAATTTTAAACGATGCTACCTCCTCCTGTTCAAGAATTTGGATGATTGTCTCAATCGTATTTCCAGAATCAACGATATCTTCGATAACGATCACATCACGCCCCTTCAATGAAGGTTCTGCGCCCATGACGGTGAAAATATCATCTTTTTGTTCTGTTCCATCGTAGCTCGCCACTTTAATAAAGCTGAGCTCGCATTCTCCCTCAAACTTTTTGATGAGTTCGGCAGCAAATAAGAAGGCTCCATTAAGCACCGTTAAGAAGACTGGACGTTTTTGACGATAGTCGTCATTAAGCCTTACGGCCACTCCGTTTACCGTTTGTTGCACCTCAGTTTTAGAGATACATTTCTCAAAATATAGATCGTGTAATTTTACTGTTTTCATTCTGCTATTAAAGGCGCAAAGATACCATACCTAAATAACAATTCTTAACTTCCAAATATCAAATTCTAAAAAAGATAGTATTGCAGTAAGATAGGATGCTTTCCGCTGGTATTTCTGCTTTCGTTTTTTGTATTTTTGAAGCTTATTTAAATGCTTTCTCGAAAGCGTACTCATTATGACAAACTACTTCTCTTCTCACTTCAAACTTGGCATTCTCGGTGGGGGTCAGCTGGGCAAAATGATGCTCTACGACACCCGAAAATATGATATCCAAACCTACGTTTTGGACCCAAGTAATGAAGCTCCGTGCAAAATCGCCTGTGATCGGTTCCAACAAGGAAGTCTCCTTGATTATGATACCGTTTATAATTTTGGAAAGCAAGTAGATGTGCTGACTTTTGAGATAGAGACAGTGAACATCGATGCACTAGAACAATTAGAAAAAGAAGGCATTAAAGTATATCCTCAAGCCTCTGTATTGCGAAAAATACAAGACAAAGGTATTCAGAAACAATTTTATACAGATCACCAGATTCCAACAGCAGATTTTAAAAAATATGCTTTCGCGAAAGCGATTTTATCAGACTCCCCGCACTATCCATTTGTATGGAAATCCTGTCAGGGAGGCTATGATGGAAAAGGGGTTGCTGTTATCCGGAAGCCCGAAGATCTTGAGCACTTACCACAGGTTCCTTGTATCGCCGAAACTATGATTCCGTTTAAGAATGAATTGGCGGTAATTGTTGCGCGCAGCCCTTCTGGCCAAGTACGCACCTATCCCGTCGTTGAAATGGAATTTCATCCAGAAGCCAATCAGGTTGAGTATGTGATTTGCCCCGCTCGTATTGATGAAACGGTAGCGAGCAAAGCAAGAGCTATTGCTGCACGAGTCTCGGAAGCTTTTGAACATGTAGGGCTCTTAGCCGTGGAAATGTTTCAAACGAAAGACGATGAAATCCTTGTGAATGAAGTTGCACCAAGACCTCATAACAGCGGACATTATAGTATTGAAGGTAGTTTTACCAATCAATTTGAACAACATATTCGTGCCATATTGAATTTACCTCTAGGAAAAACCGAAAGCAAAGTAGCTTCAGTCATGGTAAATTTGGTGGGTGAAGAAGGACATACAGGTTCCGTGTGCTATGAGCAAATGGAAACCATTTTAAAAATGGACGGAGTGACTCCACACATCTACGGAAAGAAAGAAACAAGACCTTTCCGAAAAATGGGCCATGTAACGATCGTCGATCATGATATCGATAAAGCACGTTCCATTGCAGAAGAAGTAAAAAAGACCATACGCGTAATTAGTAACTAAGTATTGTTGCGTACATACTATTAAAAACCAAACACTATGAAAGTAGGAATCATTATGGGTAGCACCAGTGACTTGCCAATAATGCAAGAAGCTATAGACATTCTCGCGACACTAGGCATTGATACAGAAGTAGACATTGTAAGCGCCCATCGCACCCCAGAAAAATTGTTTGATTATGGTAAAAATGCCCACAAAAGAGGCCTGAATGTTATTATAGCTGGAGCTGGAGGTGCTGCACACTTACCAGGAATGGTCGCTTCACTCTCACCACTTCCCGTTATTGGCGTACCCGTTAAATCTCGAAACTCAATTGATGGATGGGATTCTGTGCTATCCATCTTACAAATGCCTGGCGGTGTCCCTGTGGCGACGGTAGCATTAGATGGCGCCAAAAATGCAGGAATTCTCGCAGCTCAAATATTAGGCGCTACGCATATAGAAATACAAAACAGGATTCTTGACTATAAAGAAACACTGAAGCAGAAGGTTATTGAAGGAGCCAAAAACCTCTAAAAACAAAAACCGCTCGATTAGGAACGGTTTTTATCAATGCTTTTGTGGGGGAATGAAATCTTATTTATTAACCATTCTAAATATTAATCAACCCTTTAACAAGCATTGAGTGGGGGAAATATAACTAAAACTTGAGGTGAAATTAATACCTCCTGTCTAATCTTAAGCAAAAATAAGTAAATTCTTTCTTTTGTCGATATTACGCATCAATTATTCGATGAAATACACAAAATTTTATATATTTTAATCATGACTGACGTTAACACTACTTCTAATCCTTTGCTTCAATCCTTTGACGAAGCTCCTTTTTCTCATATAGAAAACCAGCACTTCAAACCAGCATTCATAGCAGCTATTGAACTCAGTCGCAAAGAAATAGACAACATTACAAACCAATCTGAAACTCCTACTTTTTACAATACTATAGAAGCCTTAGATTATGCTGGCGCACAATTGGATCGCATATCGAGTATATTCTTCAACCTGAACAGTGCAGAAACCAATGAAACTATCCAAAAGATCGCTCAGGAAATCTCTCCTATGCTCACCGAATTTGGAAATGATATCACACTGAACGAGCAATTATTTATGCGCATTCAAAAGATATACGCTCAGAAAGATGATTTGGATCTTACGGAAGAACAATCGACCCTATTAGAAAAGAAATACAAAAGTTTTGCACGTAATGGCGCCACACTTCCAGCCGATAAAAAATCCCGCTTACGCGAAATTGATAGCGAGCTTTCTACCCGCGCACTGAGTTTTGGAGAAAATGTGCTTGCCGATACCAATTCCTTTGAACTTTTACTGACTGATGAAAAAGATCTTGACGGACTTCCAGAAAGCGCTAAAGAAGCCGCGGCAGCCTTGGCAGAGAGTGGCGATCAAAAAGGATGGCTGATTACCTTGGATTATCCGAGCTATATTCCATTTATGAAATATGCTAACAAGCGCGAACTTCGTAAGAAGTTATCACTTGCCTTTGGAAGTCGGGCGTTTCATGGAGACACACAAGACAATCAAGAAAATGTTTTGATCATTACCACCCTAAGACATGAAAGAGCACAACTACTTGGATATAACACCCACGCCCATTTTGTACTCGAAGAACGCATGGCACAGACTCCAGAAAAAGTCACAAGTTTTCTCAATGATTTATTAGCCAAAGCAAAACCAGCAGCAAAACGCGAATTTGCAGAACTGGAAAATTTCGCGAAAGCGGAAGATACAATCGACCAACTACAAAAATGGGATAGCGCTTACTACGCCGAAAAGCTAAAACAAAAATTGTTCAGCCTCAATGATGAGGACTTGAAACCGTACTTCAAATTAGAGAATGTAATTGCAGGTGTTTTCAAGGTTGCCGAAAAGCTATTCGGTTTGCAATTTGAAGCCGTAAACGATGTAGACACCTACCATAAAGAAGTAAAAACCTATCGCGTCTCTGATACCGATGGCAACTATATAGCGCTCTTTTATGCAGATTTCCATCCCCGCAAAGGAAAACGTGGAGGTGCCTGGATGACCTCATTCAAAGGGCAAATGAAAAAAGACGGACAAGATCATAGACCACACATTTCAAATGTGTGTAATTTTACACCATCAACACCAAGCAAACCTTCATTGCTCACCTTTAATGAAGTGACGACCTTATTCCATGAATTTGGTCATGGCTTACACGGTATGCTCGCAAACACGACCTACCCAAGCTTATCTGGCACCTCTGTGTATTGGGATTTTGTAGAATTACCCAGTCAAGTATTAGAAAACTGGTGTTATGAAAAAGAAGCGTTGGCTTTATTTGCGACCCATTATGAAACAGGGGAAGTAATTCCTATGGAGCTTGTAGATAAAATCAAAGCCTCAGCGACCTTTCATGAAGGCATGCAAACCTTACGCCAACTCAGTTTTGGATTACTAGACATGGCGTGGCATGGAAAAGATCCTACAGGGATCACAGATGTAAAAGCTTTTGAAACGAAAACGTTTGCTGATACTGCACTCTATCCAGAAACTCCTTCGACCTGTATGAGCACCTCTTTTTCTCACATTTTCCAAGGGGGTTATTCTTCTGGATACTATAGTTATAAATGGGCTGAAGTATTGGACGCAGATGCCTTTGAGTACTTTAAAGAACATGGTATTTTTAATAAGGAGATCGGAAATCAATTTAAAGAGCACGTCTTGTCTAAAGGGGGCACTGAAAACCCAATGACGCTTTACAAACGCTTTAGAGGACAAGAGCCACAACCCGAAGCCTTGTTGCGCAGAGCGGGTCTTATTGATTAATAATATAAGCTAAAATGTAACAATTATATGATTTCACACTCCTATTCATAGTAAAGCAAATACGATGGGTGGGAGTGCAAATCACTTTAGAGCCATGCGAGAGCGTCGACAAGAGCGCAAAAACACGCACGCACGTTTGTCAAGGGAAAAGAAAAATTCACCACCACAAGTGCCAACTTCAACTTCCCTAAGCTTGAAAAAAATTCACAGCGCAAACTGCAAGCAAGCATCACAAAACGCTTAGTAAAAGAACAAAAAAAATAGAAATATCAAAGCCATTATACTCTCTGCAATAGGTGTGTGCCTTGTTATTGTTGCCTGGAAGTATCTATATACAGGGGCATTTACATTTTCATAATCCGCATTAACGCTTTGCATTCTTAGCTTCGATCCACTTAGACATGAATAGGGTAGATTTCATACTATGATGAAGGAGCATTTGTCCTGTGAAATTATGAGAACGGTGTTGGGAGAGATCGTTAGACAACGACTGCAACCCTGCGATTAAAGACTCGGCATAGGTATCTTTTTGAAACTGAGTATTGATGATCTTGACACCATTGTCTTGAGCGGTCAACCAGGTTTCTTTCTGAGTGTATAATTCAATGGCCGCTTTCGCGAAAGCGGCATGCTTCTCAGCAATCGCACCACTCCAAGGCAAATCCTCGTGCATTCCCTCTGCTCCTATTGCTGTGGTCACTGAAGGCGTACCACATTGCATAGCATCTATAAACTTCCCTTTCAAGCCAGCACCGAAGCGTAAAGGAGCCAACAATACCTTGGCGTTTTGGATAACTTCCATCGCATTTTCAGCGCGACCTTTAACGAGAAAACCTTCTTTTGCATTGTCCAGCTGTTTCACTTTTTCAGACGGATAAGCCCCAAACACCTGCAGCTCTGCTTTGGGAAGTTCTTTTCGAATCAAAGGCCAAATATGCTGCTTCAATTGTACCGTAGCGTCCCAATTAGGTGTGTGTAAAAAATTCCCGATCGACATAAAATGGATCCGATCTTCGAAGGGTATAAAGTTAGCGTCTAGTCGTTCTAATAGAAATGGTAGATACCAAAGAAGATTTTCAGGAACCTTAAAAAAATTCTGCAGCAATTTCATTTCCACAGTTGAAATCATGAGGGTAAGATCAGAGCGATAGATGCTGGCGATTTCACGTTTGGCGACATCTGAAATGAGGTCTTGTTGTGTATACGGGCGTTGCTCTTTAACTGCAAGTTCGCGGGCTTTGCGCAGGCAATGCAAATCTTCGGTATCTAGGATTCTAAGGGCATCTGGACACTGCTCAGCAATGCGCCAACCAAACTGCTCCTCCGTCATAAACCGATCAAAAAGGACGAGTTGTGGGGAGAGTGTTTTCGCGAAAGTGTCAAAAGTAACATCGTTAAGTTGAATGGTCGCTACACGAATTCCAAGACTTTCTAGATCAAATGCATGCTCTGAAGGGCCTGCAGTCGTGGCAAAAGTGAGTTCCCAACCCTGCTCCAAAAACAGCTCAAGCAACTGTAACATCCGACTTCCAGCTGCTGTAGATGTGGGCTCGACCCAAACACTTCCAATGATTAATACACGCATGATTCAAATGTAGGGGAGAATGAGTGGATTCCGAAATGTGTGCGAATAATTCTATAGTCTTATACGCAGTTTGGCTCGCTTTTTATTTTGAGGCACTCAAAGGCAACGTAAACTTAAAATCACTCCCTTTTCCTTCTTCACTTTCAACCCAAATTTTGCCGTCGTTCTTTTCCACAAATTCTTTACAAAGTACCAGTCCCAACCCAGAACCATATTCATCTGCTGTGCCAACGGTAGTTTTTGCTGAAGTGATATCAAAAAGTGCTATGTGTTTTTCTGCATTCATCCCAATTCCGTCATCAGAAACGGTAATTTCAACATGCTTTTGTTTTAAACCTGCAGAGACCCGTATATCGCCTCCAATATTTGTGAATTTGATTGCATTGGAAATAAGATTTCGCAATACGGTCTTCACCATGTTTGGATCTGCATACACTTCCATTTCATCTGAGGAGATATAACCTAAAGCGATATTTTTAGTCTCGGCTAATGATTTATTAAGTGCTATTGTTTCTAGAATGATCTCTGAGAAAAGTAATTTTTCAGGATTAAAACGAAGCTGTCCTGTTTGAAATTTTGCCCAATCTAATAAGTTCGTAAGTAATATAAGTGTGTTTTTAGCCGATGAATTAAGAATCCTCATATACTTTTTCGATTCTTCAAAATCAATATCGTTTTCAATGAACAATTCTGACAGCCCCACCGTATTGACAAGCGGACTTCTTAAGTCGTGGGCGATAATTGAAAAAAGTTTATCCTTTGTAGCATTAAGGGCTCTTAACTGTTTTTCACTTTCCCGGAGTAAACTTTCCGCTTTTTTACGCTCAGTGATATCATCAATGACACCTACAAGATACTTTTTCCCATCAGAATGAATAAACCGCGTCTTTTTTGTAGAAATTGTTCGGGTTTCAGCTCCACGTACGGTAAGCGCTTCTTCACTTATATTTTCAACCCCCTCCTTTAAGACCTTCTTATCAATTTTTAAAAAGCTTTCCCGTTCGGCAAGGGAAACATCCTCTGCGAGTGTTTTTCCAATTATGTCATCCCAGTAAAGACCAAAAATCTCACAAAAAGCATCATTAACAATAAGCAACCTGCTTTCATTATCCTTTACAAATATGGGATCACTAATATTATTGAGGACGCTATTGTAAAAATATTCACCCTCTTCTTCTCCAATTCTAGCATGTAACTTTAAAATTTCATTTTGTTTTTTGAGTTCAACAATCTGACTTTCTAATTCTTGATAGGTGAACGCATCATTTGCCATTTAGAAGGTTTTTAATAAACATATCAACCCTAACTATCATGTATAAAAATAGTTACGAATGCATTGAAAAAGCAAAGCACTAATGAAAAGGTAAGAAAAAAGTCGAAATTAACACCATAACACCAACAAATATTTAAAACCTACTATCCAATATTTGTTGGCGTTATGGTGCTAGCCGATTACATTTTAGTAAAAACAAAATAGCATATAAAAACAAAAGACCCTTCAAATCAGTTCTATGGTTGCGGTTAATATTCCAGTTCGAACGCTGGAAATTCCACAGGGAACAATTGAAGGATCTAAAGGAATAATTGGGAACTGTTTTTTTTTAAAGGAAACTTGTGTTAATTCCAAGAAATGGAAGTACAATGGCAGGTACACGAAACTCTTAAAAATAAAAAATCCCTTGATTATCAGGGGATTTAGCCAACTTTAAGTTGGCCCACTAGTTTTAAATACTCATGTTGCACTTTTGATCTGAACTTAGATGAGCATCATTTTTAAAAAATATTTGTTTTCTTTTTGAAACTACTAACGTCTCCGATATGTGCCGTGGCGAAACAATGTGAGCCAAGGTCGTCATATCGATTGTTCTGCACAGCGTTTTTTTTGCAATTATTTATTATTTAAATATAGAAAATGGATTTCAAAATTTCATTCAAAATCCATTTTCCTTTGTTTTAGTATTTGTTTTCCTTCTTAATGCTTTGTCGAATAATGCCCTATTTCAATAGAATTGGCGTCTTTTTTAAGCAACGTGTACAAAGTGGTTCAAAAAGGTAAGGGCTGGGCCCAACTAATTTATTGTTCATTTGTTCAAATACTTAGTTTCTTCCAGGAAAATTACCTGACAAACAAATTATATAGTTCAATGTTATATATGGATCCCTATTTAAAACCTTGCTGTCAGTCCTCCAAGTACGAACACCAAAACCATCTGTAGCCTCTTGAGCGATAAATGAATCATTTACTTCCATGTATTCAGAACCACCTGTACCGCCAATGTTATTCGATGATAATCCAGTCCCGGTTCCTGAACCAATAGGGGTCCTTCCTCTGAGATCAGGCAATTGAAAAGTGGTTATACCATTGCCACCATACCTGTTGCTAAGTAAGGCAAACAGCGCTTCATGTTGTGAAACCGCAAGTAATTGCCCATTACAAAGAGCCCAACCTCTAGGTGTAAAATCGCCAGCAAATAATTTCACTTCTCCTAAAAGTGTACCTCTTTGGGCTATGACTTCTCCATTAAATGCGAAAACACTCATAAAGAAAAATAAAAATTTAATTGAATTCATATTGTTAGTTTAAAATATATAATGCCTACTCTTCATGGATTTTCAGCGTACTCCAATTCACCGTTTCTAAAATAAAAGATTGTTTAATTTTCTAATACTTTAAAAAGATGTTTTACCTAATGTTATACACTTTGTTATGTGGTGTTATTCTAAATTTATAAACCATAGAATACATTTTTAAACGCTGTTTATTTACTTTGATAGACAGCGTTTAAACTAGTTGCTAAATGTGGCTTTATATTTTTTTACTAGCATCTTTAGAATTATATGTTTTGCCATTTTACAGTACCATCAGGTGCTATAATTTTAATTTGTCCTTCATTGGTTAGCACTAGGTACGAATCGCTAGTCAATTGAGAAGCTTTATGAAAAGCACTCCACACCCATTTTTCTTTTGGTGAAACATTCAGATTACCGTCCACTTGCATTGTACATACTGTACCTTTTATTAGTACATTAGGATCTGTTGTCATACACCATATAAACACATCACCAGCAATTGTTTTCAAACACAAATTACCATCCTGTTGCATTTTCAAATAATAAACACCATTTCTTGAAACTAACTTTTCTCCTGGCTCTAATGCATCACCAGGATACAATTTTGAAACCGCACCTTTCGTATTATCAATGTACGACCTAAAACTATTTTCTGAGGTAAAATCATTAACAAATTGCGTTCTATCTCCGATTATATCTAGTTCCTTATTTTTACTAAAACTGTTATTTTTAACAATTAGATTTTTGGATGACCGAGGCATAAGACCATAATCAAAATTATAAAATTGATTATTTTCAATAGTAGCATTAATTATATTATGAAGAGATAAACCAACCTTCCTAGAGCCTTCGAATCTGCAATTTTTTATATGAATATCAGAAGAATTTTGAACATATAAACAATTAGAACTATTGGCAACAAGGGATGTGTTATTGCCGATTATTTCAATGTTATAAAGGTTATTTAGTTCTATGGGACCGGTAAGTTCAACACGGCCAGGGCTTAGATATAATTTTTGATTATCCTTTAAGTTATTAAACCCTTCTTCTGTTGTCATAAGATCACTATATTTTCCGTTTTGAAATTTAATAATTGCCTTACCAGGAGGAATTTTCTCCTTTTCATTGTTCGCAATTATTTCATAGATAGCTCCATTTTCAAAGGAATAATTATGCTCATTACTGGTAGAATTAGATGTTCCATTCGTTCTATAATCCCCTTGGGCTTTGACTTCGCCATTAAATGCCAAAGCAATTATAAATAAAATTTTAATTGAATTCATATTGTTTGTTTAAAAATTATAATGCTTACTCTTCAAGGATTTTCAGCTTACTCCAATTCACCGTTTCTAAAATAAAAGATTATTTAATTTTATAATACCTTAAAAACGAGCGTACTAAATTCTTTAAAAAGATGTTTTGCCTGATTTTATACACTTTGTTATGTGGTGTTATTCTAAATTTAGAAACCATAGAATACATTTTTAAACGCTGTCTATTTACTTTGATAGACAGCGTTTAAACTAGTTGCTAAATGTGGCTTTACATTTTTTCACTAGCATCTTTAGAATTATATGCTTTGCCATTTATAGTACCATCAGGTGCTATAATTTTAATTTGACCTTCATTGGTTAGTTTTAGGTAAGAACTGCTCGTCAATTGAGGAGCTTTATGAGAAGCACTCCAAACCCATTTCTTGAAACTAAATTTTCTCCTGGCTCTAATACTTGACCAGAATTCAATACTGCAATTTCAACAGTAGTATTATTTGTGTTTCCTAAAACTATTTTCTGAGGTAAAATCATTAACAAATTGCGTTCTATCTCCGATTATATCTTGACCCCTATTTTCAGTAAAATTGTTATTTTTAACAATTATATTCTTAGATAACTCAGCACTAAAACCATTTACACAATTATAAAATTGATTATTTTCGATAGTAGCATTAGTTATCTTGTTAAGCGATATACCAATTATCCCAGAGCCGTCGAATCTGCAATTTTTTATATGAATATCAGAAGAATCCCTAACATTTAAACAATTAGAATAACAACCTTCTTCTGGATCCATTCTATGAACCATCAGTACATCTTCGACATACACGGTATGTATTCCCATTAAACTTACCACTTCGCTATCTTCTGTGGTAACAAGGGATGTGTTATTGCCAATTATTTGAATGTTATTAAGGTTATATAGTTCTAAGGGGTCGGTAAGGTAAACACTGCCAGGACTTAGATATAATTTTTCATTATCCTTTAAGTTATTAAACCCTTCTCGTGTTGTCATAAGACCACTATATTTTCCGTTTTGAAATTGAATAATTGCCTTACCAGGATAAATTGCCTCCTTTTCATTGTCTGAATTTATTTCATAGATAGCTCCATTTTCAAAGGAATAATTGTGCCCATTACCGTTTTCAAAGGAATAATCACCTTCATTACTGAACTTTGGGAGTGATTTTGTGGTATAGATATAGCTATACTCTCCTTCAATTATTACGTTTTCCATGGAGCCACCGTATGTATATTCGCCTGGAACAATAGACAAGCCCCTAAGACTAAAAGCAAAATCCTCTTTGTACAACACCCTATGACTCGAACTGAATGAGAGAGTGAAATAACTTTTACCATCACAACCAGGGGCCTCTATTTGAACTGAAAGGGACAGGTAGCCTCTTTTCCCACCTCTAATTGAAGTCTTAGTCATGGTATAACATGGCCCTGATATCAACTCAACCCACATATCAGAATTTCGGCCTACGTTCGGGTTTTCAATATAGAGCTGAAAACTAGAATTTTGAGCATAAACATTGTTGATGGAAGAAAATAGAGCTATAAAAACTAGTAGGGCTAAAAAATTCTTAATTTTAAAATGATTAGTTGTTAAAAAGTTCATATATTTTTTTAAGATTTAAATTTCTAGAATTATTAAATAGGCTAGACTAATATATTAGTGGTAAAAAAGCACGTATGATTTAAGCTTTGATTATAATAGAATTAAAAAAATGTAATTGTAAATAGTATAGATTTTTGTGTTGTCATTTTTTATTGCACGCCAACGTTTAGTACATGAAAAGCAGGCGATTCTGAAGTTTTAAACTTTCAGTGTAGCACAAAGTTTGATACGAGTCAAAATTCTTGATTTTATAACTGTTTTGCCTATTTTTTATATACATTATTGTTCTCAGTTTTTTTATCCATTTTATAAGTTCCTGTTCAATTTCTACTAATTTTACTTTGTTAATTTCTTTTTTCAATTAATCATAAATAAGAAAAACTCATAGTTAAATAGTTGTCGGGTTTTCGTCTATTGAGCATTAACAAATTCTGGATCGAATGTTTTAAATGCGAGCAGCATTAAGTCATGAAATTCATCGGCTGTTCCATCAATAGAACGTCTTACCCAAAAACCAGGAAAAGTAAACCCTTCATATACATTGTAACCTTGATTTTCAATTGATTCGGCGAAATTTCTAAATGATTCTTGGATATAAAATGATGGTCCTGATATCATACCATTCATATATGAATTTTTGTTTGGTTCAGAAATCGCATCTAAATAGCCGTCTATATATTGATCATTATTTACAGCTATTTTATATGAGAGATATTGGACACGCAGCGATTGTTTAAACTTTTCATCATAAAAGGCTTGTGTGCTATTTACAAATGTATTGTTGGCAAACAATACCTTAAGTTTTTGATGAAGCTTTGTTAGGAATAAAGGATTATAGTATCCAAATTTATCGATGCTATTAAAATTCATTTCGTCTGTATGTAGACCATTCAAAAATGCTTTTTCTCCTACGATATTTTCTAAAGTTGCTTTGCTAAGGTATTTTTGAAATACTTTATACCTACCCCTGACTCCGACTTCGGACCAGTAATCGATATATTGGTTACTTAATTCCAGAGATGAGACTATATTATCCCAATTGGAGAAGGTTGAAGCTGTTTTTTGTTTTATTACTTCAATCGAAGTGTCGTTTTCAGATATGTGTTTTTTTGCAGTACACGCAGCAAATAAAATTAACGAGATACAAATTAGATATATTTTTCTGTTCATTATGAATGTATTATTAGCTTAAAGAATAGTACAAGTAAATATACTATTTTAATAGAACATACAGCCTGTAAATACATTAGGACAAAACAGGACAGCATATTCTAACACAAAAAGAGATAATACAATTATTTACGGGACGGAACAGTTATTAAAAACAATCCAGCCATTCTAAAAAGAGCTAATAAAAAGGTAATTGCCAATGCCTTAGTTCTTGCACTGATTGATATTGAAAAATCCAGAAGCAGATGTATAACCTTCGCGTATAGAAATAGTATAATACTCTTTTAGAACATTCAAATAACCATTTGTTATTATTCAGTCCACTTCTATTAGGTAAGGGCTTTCTGTATTTTCCATCTGATAGTTATTGATTTTTATTTAGCTAACTCTATTAAACTGAAGAAACGCCAGTCATTGAATAATCAATACTTTTTTCAATTAGTCGATTAATTAAACCAAAGGAATTAAATTGTATCAAAAATCTATTACGGGAATCCTCACTCTATTGACCTATTTACACTTATTAGGAAAGATGGCAGCATAATAAAACTAAACGAATAGGGCGTAAATATTAGAACATTTAAAAAGGATGCGCTAAAATAACATAGCCTTTCAAAACTCCACAACTACGCGCGCGCGAAGGATATAAGGGCAATAGACACGAGTTACTGAAATTATTAAGCAACACGCTCACAATTTGAAGGTCACTTAATTGCTTTAAAGAAATAATCGGGAACTGTGGAAATAACTTGTAGCAACCACATATAAAAGTGGATTAATAAAACTGATCGTACATAAACCGTACAAATATACTTTCGCTAAAAGTAAAAACCCTTGAAAATCAGATGATTAACAAGAGTTTTAGTACTCGAGACGGGACTTGAACCCGTACGTCCTAATGGACATTGGATTTTAAGTCCAACGTGTCTACCAATTCCACCACTCGAGCATCACTCCTGTTCTCACAAGAACGAATTGGTATTATATTTCGCTACAAAAGTAGCATTTCTTTATCATATAGAGCGAAAGACGGGATTTGAACCCGCGACCCCCACCTTGGCAAGGTGATGCTCTACCCCTGAGCTACTTTCGCAGTATGTCTTAAAAAGAACATTGCTGAGTGTTTCAGCGGGTGCAAATTTAATACTTTTCTTGTCTTGACAAAGGCTTTTCTAAAAAAATATTTGAAGAATTAAGAAGCGGTGTTCCCCTTCTTCCTGACGATCATCCGTTTGATCTCATTGAGTTTCATCAAAGCCTCCACCGGCGTAAGCGTATCTATATCAATATGAAGGATTTCCTCCTTGATTTCCTCCAATAATGGATCGTCCAAATTAAAGAAACTCAACTGCATTTCTTCTTCTGCAGCATCCTTTAATTTTCCTGTGAGTTCCTCACTCCCATGTGATTTCTCCAACTTCTCCATCATCTTCGTCGCCCGACGCAACACCTGTTGTGGCATTCCCGCCATCTTGGCGACATGAATACCAAAACTGTGTGCACTCCCCCCGGATACCAACTTTCGCAAAAAGAGAACATTATCTTTCAATTCCTTAACAGATACATTGTAATTCTTAATCCGCTCAAAAGTCTCACTCATTTCATTCAATTCATGATAATGCGTGGCAAACAGGGTCTTCGGTCGTCCCGGATGTTCGTGTAAAAACTCACTGATCGCCCAAGCGATAGAAATCCCGTCATAGGTACTCGTACCACGACCAATCTCATCTAGCAATACCAAACTACGATCGGAGATATTATTCAAAATACTCGCCGTCTCATTCATCTCTACCATAAAGGTTGATTCTCCCATAGAGATATTATCACTCGCTCCTACCCGAGTAAAAATCTTATCCACCATCCCAATATGGGCGGCCGATGCAGGCACAAAACTCCCCATCTGCGCCAATAAAACGATCAAAGCAGTCTGTCGCAATATCGCCGACTTACCCGACATGTTAGGTCCGGTGATCATGATCATTTGCTGGGTTTCTCTGTCGAGAAAAACGTCATTTGCAATATAGTTTTCGCCCAAAGGCAATTGTTTTTCAATCACAGGATGACGCCCTTGTGTAATAGACAATGCTTGCGAATCGTCCAACACAGGTCGCACATAGGCATTATCCCTAGCCAATTGTGCAAAGGAACACAACACATCCAATTGCGCTACCAAACTCGCATTGTTCTGTACTTGCGGAATGAATTGCATCATCCACCCTACAAGCTCAGAGAATAACTGCTGCTCTATCGCTAGAATGCGCTCCTCAGCCCCAAGGATTTTACCCTCGTATTCTTTGAGTTCCTCTGTAATGTAACGCTCTGCATTCACAAGCGTTTGCTTACGAATCCACTCTTCAGGAACCTTATCTTTATGAGAATTGCGAACTTCAATATAGTAGCCAAACACATTATTGGAAGCGATCTTCAGGCTTGTAATCCCCGTGCGTTCCGTTTCTCTTTGAAGCATCTTATCGAGGTAGTCCTTCCCTGAAAATGCGATTCCCCGCAGGGTATCTAATTCTTCATGAAAGCCTTCTGAAATGCTATTTCCCTTCAGGACATTGACAGGTGCTTCTTCATTCAAGGTCTCTTTGATCTTAGCTCTTAGGATTTCGCAATCCATCAACTGTTCCCCTATAATCTTCAAGGCCTCATTTCCTGCTTGGGACGCTTGTGCTTTGATGGGCACCATGGCTTCTAAGGAATTCTTTAACTGGATCACTTCGCGTGGAGATACTTTTCCAGTGGCGACCTTACTAATCAAACGCTCCACATCTCCAATCTGCTTGATCTGATGTCTCAGCTTTTCAAACAAGATCTCTTGTTCCAGTAGATAGGAAACTACATCGTGGCGTTTGGTGATTTTTTCGACATTCTTAAGTGGTAACGCCAGCCAACGTTTTAGCAGGCGAGCACCCATAGGTGAGGTCGTTTTATCAATCACGTCTAAGAGGGTGATCGCTTTCGCGAAAGGGGAATGATATAACTCCAAATTCCGAATCGTAAAACGATCCATCCACACATATTCATCTTCAGCGATGCGGTTGATACGGCTGATATGCTCTAACTTATTATGCTGAGTCTCCCCCAGGTAATGCAAGATTGCTCCTGCCGCAATGACGCCTTCTTCCAGATGCTCTACGCCAAAACCTTTCAAGGTATTGGTCTTAAAATGCTTGTTCAAAGACTCAAAGGCATAGTCGGTTTGAAACACCCAATCCTCCATATAAAAGGTGTGGAAGTCGGCGCCAAAACCTTCTAAAAAATCTTTTTTCTGTTTCTTTGAAATAAGGAGCTCACTGGGCGAAAAATTCTGAAGCAACTTGTCGATATACGCTTCATCACCTTGGGCCGTGAGATACTCTCCCGTAGATACATCTAAAAACGAAACCCCCACATACTTCTTCCCAAAATATACCGCCCCTAGAAAGTTATTGCTGCGCGCATTGAGTACCTCATCATTAAGAGCCACACCAGGAGTCACCAACTCGGTAACCCCGCGTTTTACAATCGTCTTGGTTTGTTTGGGATCTTCCAGTTGATCACAGATTGCCACGCGACACCCCGCTTTCACCAACTTGGGCAAATAGGTATTTATGGAATGATGGGGAAAACCAGCAAGCTCCATTTTTTCGCCGCCATTGTTCCGATGTGTGAGTGTAATATTGAGAATCTGAGCCGCCTTGATAGCATCACTACCAAAAGTCTCATAAAAATCTCCTACTCTAAAAAGCAACATCGCATCGGGATATTTAGTCTTGATGGTATTGTATTGCTGCATTAATGGAGTGACTTTCTTCTTTACCAAAATGATTCTATTTTAAGAGGTCTAAAATTATTGATAAAACTAGGGAAGCAAGCCATTCTCACAAAGAAGTTATCCCCAGTTTTTCACATTTTATAATGTTTAGTAGAAATGAAAATTGGAGACAAGCTCAAAAAGAGTCGAGAACCAAGACCGGAAGAATGGGATGCGTTGATCATACCGCACCGCTATAGATTCTTTGATCTATGCGGTCTTACCGTCCTACGCCCTAAGTCTTTGTTCTTTGTGCTAATCAGTACATCAAAAAGGAAACGCAGTGAGATAGTCCACCACAGACTTGGTCGCTCCAGTATTAGAATTGATATAGTGTCCGGAAATCATCCCGGTTTGAATTCGGAATTTTGGATCGGTCAATAGTTTTGTAAAAATAGTGTCTGCCTCTTCCTTATTTGAAATCGTATATAGACCCGCCAATTGACGAAGTTTTCGTGCTTCAGGAAATGTTTCTAAATGTGTCCCCGTGACTATTGGCACTCCAAATGTAGCAGGCTCTAGGATGTTATGGAGACCCGTGGTGCCCATTGCTCCGCCAACGTAGGCAATGTCTGCATAGCTGTATATTTTAGTCAGTAAGCCTATAGTATCGAGAATGAGTACTTCGTAGTGGGCGAGATCTTTCCCTTCTCTTTCAGAATAGCGCACTGACTTCACCTTAAGCCCTTTTTCTATGGCCGCAATTTTTTCAGGCTTGATTTCGTGAGGAGCTATGATCCATTTGGCAGTTCCTTGATGCGTATTTATATATGGAAGTATCGCAGCATCGTCCTCGGGCCATGTACTTCCACAAACCACACAAAGGCTATCATTTGTAAATGCCTCTGCAAAGTCTAACGTATTGTCCATCTCAATTTGATGCGACACCCTATCAAATCGCGTATCTCCGCTTATGCTTGCATTCTCAAAATCCAAGGTTTTCAGAACCTCCATGGAGGCAGCATCTTGTAAGAAAAAACACTCAAAACTTTGGAGAGATTTTCGCAGCCATCCACCGTACCACTTAAAGAAAGGTTGTTGTTCTCTAAAAACTCCCGATATCAAAAATGTTCGAATCTTTCGACGCTTTAAAGCGCGTAAATAGTTTGGCCAAAATTCGTATTTAATAAAAAATGCTGCTTCTGGCTTTACAATATCTAGGAATTTAGCAGCATTGATGGCGGTATCTAATGGCAAATAAGTGACCGCTTTCGCGAAAGCGGAATCTTTCTTTACTTCATAACCCGAAGGAGAAAAGAAGCTAATAAGCAACTGATGCTCCGGATACAGCTTTTGAATCGCTTCCATCACTGGAAGGCCTTGCTCGTATTCTCCTAAAGAAGCAGCGTGAAACCAAAGGGTAGGCTGCCCTTCATTCAAGGAAGCACGCAACTCTTGGAACACCCGACTCCTACCAGCAACGAACAACTTTAACTTCCCGTTAAAAAGCCCGACAAGCGGCAGTGTCAGTTGCACTAAATGAAGTAGAAAGGTATAGAGGGTACGCATACCAAGCGAAAATAGCGCTTTCTGTGAAATATGATTGCTGTAGGAAGCTAGTTTTTGTATTTTTGATACAAATTTTGGTCCTTAAAAAGCGCCTCAAATTGCCTCATTAAATATTGAAACTGGAGGATTCCAGACGCAACATACCTATGAAAAAAATACAAATGGTTGACCTTAAAGGTCAGTACAAAGGAATCAAAGAACGTGTAGATCGCACCATTATGGAAGTGATCGAATCTGCTGCTTTTATTAATGGTCCTGAAGTGCATGGTTTCCAAAAAGAACTGGAAGAATATCTAGATGTACGTAATGTCATTCCTTGCGCCAATGGCACCGACGCGCTGCAAATCGCTATGATGGGGTTAGGATTACAACCTGGTGACGAAGTCATCACTGCCGATTTTACCTTTGCAGCCACCGTAGAAGTGATTGCACTATTACACCTAACACCCGTATTAGTAGATGTAGATCCTGTCAATTTCAATATTGATATAGACGCGATTAAAAAGGCAATTACCCCTAAAACTAAAGCTATTGTTCCTGTGCATTTATTTGGACAAGTAGCCAATATGTCTGCTATCATGGAAATCGCCGAAGAGCATAACTTATTTGTCATCGAAGATAATGCCCAAGCGATTGGTGCGACCTATACCGGAAAAGATGGAAAGAAACGCAAAGCAGGAACCATTGGTCATGTAGCGTCTACCTCTTTTTTCCCTTCAAAGAATTTAGGTTGCTACGGAGATGGCGGTGCTATTTTTACCAATGATGATGAACTAGCACATACGATCCGTGGGATTGTGAATCATGGAATGTATAAAAGATATCATCATGATGTAGTAGGTGTCAATAGCCGACTAGATTCTATACAAGCAGCTGTCCTCAGAGCTAAACTGCCTAATTTAGATGAATATGGCAAAGCTCGTCAAGATGCGGCGCGTACATACAATGCGGCTTTTATGAATGAATCTAAAATCATCACTCCGATGATTTGTGATAGCTGTGATTGTCACGTTTTTCACCAATACACCTTGCGTGTGGTGGACACAGATCGTGATGCTTTAGTACAACACCTACAAGACAATAGCATTCCATGCGGAGTGTACTACCCAATTCCTTTGCACAGTCAAAAAGCATATGCAGATGAACGCTACAATGAAGCCGATTTCCCAGTGACCAATGCACTTATTAAAGATGTTATATCTTTACCTATGCACACCGAA
>JBLHXM010000036.1:0-28480 GCA_047630395.1 Dokdonia sp. | reverse complement strand
AGAAGGTGATCAAGATTTGGTCAAATTACTATTGGCACAATTCGATCGTGTAAAAATGGATCTCGATGCCTACAACTGGGAAGTAATTACAGGTTGGGATGAGAAAGTAAATCGTTATAAAAGTCCTGTCTATTCCTTTCACGTGCGCGGAAAAGAAATTAAGATAGATACGCATACAACGTCTTTATCTCATAGTCAAATCCCAAAAGTAGCTTTACCAAAATATGAAGCTTGGGGTGATATATTACGCTGGTGCTTGCAAGAAAATGTACCTGGGGAATTTCCATACACCGCTGGATTGTATCCTTTTAAACGTACCGGGGAGGACCCTACACGGATGTTTGCTGGTGAAGGTGGGCCGGAGCGAACGAATAAACGTTTTCACTATGTGAGTATAGGAACGCCAGCAAAGCGTTTAAGTACCGCTTTTGATAGTGTGACATTGTACGGTAATGATCCTGGATTGCGTCCAGATGTCTATGGTAAGATTGGAAATGCGGGTGTTTCTATTTGCTGTTTGGATGATGCAAAAAAGTTGTATTCAGGCTTTGATCTCAGTCACGCTATGACTTCGGTAAGTATGACGATTAATGGACCAGCACCGATGTTGCTTGGGTTCTTTATGAATGCTGCCATTGATCAGAACTGTGAAAAATACATTAAGGCCAATGATCTTGAAAAAGAAGTTACCGATACTATAGATACCCTTTATAAAGGAAAAGTACGACCACAGTATCAAGGAGAATTACCCGAAGGAAATGATGGCTTAGGATTGATGCTTCTTGGAGTCACTGGAGACCAAGTGTTACCTGCCGATGTATATGCTACGATCAAAGCAGAAACCCTGCATCAGGTTCGTGGTACCGTGCAAGCCGATATATTAAAAGAAGATCAAGCTCAGAATACCTGTATTTTCTCTACAGAATTTGCATTGCGTTTAATGGGCGATGTACAAGAGTATTTTATAGATAAGCAAGTACGGAATTTTTACTCTGTTTCTATTTCGGGATATCATATCGCTGAAGCGGGAGCAAACCCAATTACGCAGCTAGCACTCACCTTGGCAAACGGCTTTACCTATGTGGAATACTACCTGAGTCGTGGAATGGACATTAATAAGTTTGGACCTAACTTATCTTTCTTTTTCTCAAATGGAATTGATCCAGAATATGCAGTGATAGGCCGTGTGGCTAGAAAGATTTGGGCGAAGGCCATGAAGCTAAAATACAATGCCGATGCGAGAGCCCAGATGTTGAAATATCATATTCAAACGTCAGGTCGCAGTTTACATGCTCAGGAGATTGATTTTAATGATATACGGACGACCTTACAAGCATTGTATGCTATTAATGACAACTGTAATTCATTACATACAAATGCATATGACGAGGCCATAACAACACCTACAGAAGAAAGTGTACGTCGTGCAATGGCGATACAATTGATTATTAATAAGGAATTAGGGCTTACTAAAAACGAAAACCCAATACAAGGTGCGTTTATCATTGAGGAGTTAACAGACTTAGTAGAAGAAGCGGTACTCTTAGAGTTTGATCGAATTACGGAGCGCGGAGGTGTTTTAGGAGCGATGGAGACAATGTATCAACGTTCAAAAATTCAAGAAGAGAGCTTGTACTATGAAACATTGAAACACAATGGGGAATTTCCAATCATTGGTGTGAATACATTCCTAAGTAGTAAAGGGAGTCCTACGGTTCGACCTGCTGAGGTGATAAGAGCAACAGAAGAGGAGAAACAATATCAGATTACAATGCTGGAGCATCTTCAAAATGCCAAGGCCAATGCTATTGATGCTGAAATCGCAAAGATTCAAGATGCGGCTGTAAATAATGAGAATATTTTTGAGCATCTTATGGAAGCGACGAAAGTGTGTTCTCTAGGCCAGATTACGAAGGCTTTGTTTGAAGTAGGAGGGCAGTATAGACGAAATATGTAATTGGAACGCGGGATAGCGTAAAGACTTTCAGAGTAAGATTCAGTAAGGCACATTAAAAAAGCTCAAACATTTGTTTGGGCTTTTTTAATAGGGTTAAGGGTTTATTAAGCAGATTTACGACCTTTCAATCGAACTTCTACTTTCTTTTTCTTTTCTGTTAAGGATTTCATTAGATCCATGATTTCATTATCCTTTGTTTCTTTGAATATCTCATTAAGACCAAGGATTAATGATTTCAGTTTTCTAGAAGCGAAAATACGTTCATCAGTTGTCTTGAAAGACATTTTAACTTGTTCATATTCTTTTGCTTCTGCGATAATATCTGTGTTCATTACTATTCTTATTTAGAATGGATGGAAATAGTGTTTGTCAATGTGTTAGCAAACTCCGTATCGTTAAAAAATGGTTAAAATATATCAAAAACATTAATGTATTTTGTACTGACAGTCAGTGATTTACGGAGGCAATGTAACAAAATTGTTTAAAACGCTACATATGTTCACATTATAATTTTAATATATATACGATGAAAGCACACGAAATAGACTACAAGATACATGGTGAAGAGATGCAATATGTAGAGATAGAACTAGACCCACAAGAAGGAGTAATTGCTGAAGCTGGAAGTTTTATGATGATGGAAGAAGGCATACGAATGGATACTATTTTTGGGGATGGGTCTCAGAAAGATAATACAGTGATGGGAAAGATTTTTGGTGCCGGTAAGAGATTACTTACTGGTGAAAGTCTCTTTATGACTGCTTTTTATAACGATGTGTTGGGAAAGAAGAAAGTGAGTTTTGCTTCTCCGTATCCTGGAAAAATAATCCCTATTGATCTTGCTGCTACCGGCGGTAAATTTGTGTGCCAAAAGGACGCGTTCTTGTGCGCGGCTAAAGGCGTGTCTATTGGCATTGAATTTTCTCGTAAACTCGGTCGCGGACTTTTTGGCGGGGAGGGGTTTATTATGCAAAAATTAGAAGGGGATGGCCTTGCTTTTGTTCATGCGGGAGGGACTACCTTGATAAAGGAGTTGGGGCTGGGAGAGAAATTGAAGGTGGATACGGGGTGTATCATTGGATTTGATCAAACAGTGAGTTATGATATTGAATTTGTAGGAGGAATCAAAAACACCATTTTTGGCGGTGAAGGTTTGTTTTTTGCAACCTTAACGGGCCCCGGTACTGTATATATCCAGTCCTTACCCTTCAGTCGTTTAGCCAATAGAGTACTCGCATTGGCACCAAGAGGTGGCGGGAAATCACGTGGAGAAGGCTCTATCCTTGGTGGCATTGGAGATTTATTGGATGGTGACAATCGATAAAGTGACCAATAGAAGGCGGTTACTGTGACGATTCTCTCATTTTGTTAATAAAAATGTATGTTAAAGTTGTCTAATATGGTGTACGGGTTAAACAAAATGTTTTATTTTTAAGTAATAATGAACAAACCGCCTATTAAACAATACTACTTTTTTAATCCAATCTAAACCCTCATTCGAACTATGGCGAGAGCAATGTTTGAATACACGAAAACAATCCTTAATAAGGTGAGTTTTGACAGTGTGTTGTTTTGTAAAGAATTACAAAAAGCAGTAAAACGATTACTTCCTTACGAAATTGAGGAATTGAGAATCTGGATCAATAATCTTTTAGAAGAAAAACCAGATTTGAATCATTGTTTAATTTATTTAAACCCTTAAAAGAAAAAAGGGCTCGAGTTAAAACTGGAGCCCTTTTTTTGTGTCTTGTCGGGACTTAATGTCTTGCGCCTTTCTCAATGCCAACAGAGGCATTTTTAATAAAGGTGCGCAAATCATCATTGGCTTTTATTAAATCTTCATTACGCAAGTACATCATATGTCCGCTGCGATATCCTTTGAAACTCAATCGGTCGCCTAGTTTCCCGCTAGCATTCAGTTGCCACATGACGTATTTGGCATTGAAGTAGGTGGTGGCGCCGTCAAAGTAACCACTTTGAATCATCACATGTAAGTTAGGATTCACCCCCATGGCGTCTCTTAAACTTGCTCCAGCGTTGTTGTTTGAACGATCCCAAGGGCGCACAGATCCAAACATATTATAACTCAAATCAGTTTTTAAGCCCAACTCTTCATTATAGTAGTAATTGATCGCTGGTGTAAATGAATGCAGCCATGATGTCAATTCGCTATTATAATCTGGATTGTCTCCTGCTTCTTTGACGTCCATTCCTTTGTATCTTGAATCCAATCTTCCAATCGTTAAACCATCTCGATCTCTCAAAAGGTCTTTCCAGAAATACCCATAAGGCACCTCTAAATTATGCTGGCGGATCGTGCGTTTTGAAAGGCCAGAAAAGTAGGCCATCTTTTCAATGGCGGCTTCTTTTTTGGTCGCATCTAAATATCCCGATTTCACTAATAAGGGAAGTAACTCATTGACTGCATAATCTTCACTCAAAGCCAATACTTCAGGTAAATCTTTCTGCTGTAAATCGGCAGGTAATTTTTTGTGATACCAAGCGGCAGCCGTATAGTAGGGGAGTCTATTTGCTACTTCCACCGGGCCATCAAATTTGAAGCCAATTTCTGTTGGAGATACTAAGACCACTCCGTTAATAAACATCCACTTGCTGTTTTGTAAGGCGGCAGCAAGTCCTGAAACTCTCGTAGTTCCATAACTTTCTCCTATTAAAAACTTAGGCGATCTCCAGCGATTATTTCGCGTGATAAAAGTGTTGACCCAATCGGCCAAATATTTGATATCAGCATTTACACCAAAGAACATTTTCTTATCAGGCATTTTCCCATCAGCTCCAGCGAGCATCCGACTATAGCCGGTATTCACAGGATTGACAAAAACGATGTCGGCAACATCTAGAATCGAATTTGGATTGCTTTTTATTCCATAAGGTTGTACCGGAAATCCCTCGTCATCTATTTTTAGAATACGAGGTCCCGTATAGGCGATATGCATCCATACGGAAGCAGAACCCGGTCCTCCATTAAATGAGATAACTATGGGACGTTCTTGGTCGTCTTTTATGTCATTGCGTTTGTAATAGGTATAGAGTAGGGAAGCGACAGGAGTACCGCTATCATCCCAAACAGGTTGAAAACCTGCTGTTGCTGTATAGGGAATTGTTTTTCCCTTAATAGTCGTTGTGTGCTTTGATACAATCGTTGTATCTGTAGGTATTGGTATTTGCTGGGCTTCCGCTTTCGCGAAAGCGAAACAACTCAATACACCGAGAAGAAGATAATTTATTTTCATAATTGGATGGTTTTGAATATTTTTAAGGGTTTTGATTTAATTATGTCCTACATGGCAGCCACAGCTAGGAATACTGAAACTATTAGACTCCTGGTGCCATGGGAATGCTTCACTTTGCTTGGTATTCTCCCACCAGAACTTTCCTCTTTCTTTTGGAGTATTTCCAATTTCATTCATAGTAGCAGTATCGTAAAGTCGTCCATTAATCATGGTATGAGTGACGTTTTCAGTGTCTCTCATATTGGTCAAGGGATTTCCGTCAATCACGATAAGATCGGCTAGTTTACCCACTTCTAAGGAACCGATGTCATTGCCAGCACCTATATACTGAGCAGGATACAAAGTCGCCGAGCGTAAAGCTTCTAAAGGAGTCATTCCTCCTTGATGTAGTAACCAAGTTTCCCAGTGAGCTCCGAGTCCTTGTAATTGTCCGTGAGCACCCATATTGACTTTAACACCTTTGTCTGTTAATGCTTTGGCTACTTTAGAAACCGCCACATGACCATTCTCATATTCCTCATCAGGGACCATCGTTCGATGTCTTGACCGAGCATCTACAACCGCACGAGGTGTGTATTTTAAAAGCTTTTCATTTTCCCAAACATTGTCTTTTTGATAAAAGAAATATTCGCCATTCAAGCCTCCATAATTTACAATGAGTGTTGGCGTATATCCGGTGTTACTCGCACTCCATAACTCCAAAACATCTTTGTAAACAGGTGCTACCGGGATATTATGCTCTACGCCTGTGTGGCCATCCATAATCATGGTCATATTTGTGTAGAAGGTAGATCCTCCTTCGGGCACCACGTTAATTCCTAGTTCACGTGCAGCCTGCATCACTTGTTGACGTTGCTCACGTCTAGGTTGGTTATAACTCTTTACCGATTTAGCACCAAAAGCCATCGTGCGACGTATCGCCGATTTTGCATCGTCTAGATTGTTAATGACAGCCTTGAAATCCCCATCGGCGCCATAGAGAATAAAACCTGTAGAATACAATCTCGGACCGACCATTTCTCCACTTTTTAGGAGTTCGCTCAAAGAGAAAACCGTTTCCGTATTGGCACTTGGATCATGAGCCGTTGTCACACCAAAGGCGAGATTTGCATAGAATGGCCAATGTTTTTGCGAATTTAGTCCATGACGAAAAGCTCCTACATGCGCATGAGCATCTACCAGTCCAGGCATAATAGTTTTGCCTGCTACATCGTAGGTTTTTGCATTTGCCGGAACCGAAACATTAGCACCCACAGCGGTAATTTTATTATCAGTGACCACAATGGTTCCACTTTCAATGACTTCGTCACCTTTCATGGTAATGATACGAGCGTTTGTAAAAGCGATAACACCAGTTCCCTTGTCTGTCATTTGTTTTAAGCCAATGCTAATACCTGTTGTTTGCATATCAGGCACCTCTTCTGGTGAACCTTGCAAGAAGGTAAAGCGATCTTTGATGTCATTGCTGAAGTACTGATCTCCTAAGGTCCAATGCACTGTCTTGCTATTAGGAGACCAATGAATATTGACCCCCGCATCTTCGGCGATTTGAGAGACTGGAACATGTTTTGAATTATTATCTAGATCAATTTCTTGTCCATTGAGTACCATCGGTGCTAAAAATACTTTGTGTAAGTTGGTGTAGGCGATCCATTTATTATCAGGACTCGGAACCAAGCGATTTGCATATTTAGATTTGATGTGTTTACGTTCGTCTTTTCCATTAAGATCCACTGATATTAAATGTTTCGTATTGTTTCCAAAATAAGTACCTCCTATTTGCAAAAAGATGCGTGTTCCATCGGCGCTATACATAGGGTATTCTCCTTCTTGTGTAATAAGTTTGGGTTTTCCTCCAGATGTTGGGATTGTATAGATGCCTGGTGTTTTGCCATAGGCGAGTCCTTGATCTGAGTTTCTTGCTTCTTTCCTGTATATAATTGTGTTTCCCGCTTTCGCGAAAGCAGGCCTGCGATAAATCCCTTTGTCTTTGGTTATTGCTTTTGATGGTCCACCAGCCAGTGGGGTCGTGCGTACTGCACCGTAATTAGCATCATTCCAAGTTACATACACCAACTGTCTACCGTCTGCAGAGAAGGAAGGCTCAAATTCGAAATCCTGATTTTGACTCGTGACACGTTGCGGGGTACCGTTAGGTAAAGACTTCTTCCATAATTTTCCCAAAGCGCTAAATAGCAAGGTGCTACCATCTGGGGAGGTTACTGCGTGTCGAATCATTTTGACATCAAATTGCTCAGGAGCAACAGGGTTATCAAAATGAACCGTTTCGGCAATTTCTACATTGGCAGATACTTCAAATGGGATTTCATTTGTTGCTTGGGTCTCTATGTTGACGCTGTGGATTTTTCCTTTGGCCCAAAATACAATTTCTTTGCTGTTTGGAAGCCAGTCAAAATTTGGATAGACTCCAAAAATAGCCCAAGCTTCTTGTTGATCTTTGTGAAGTTCATCATATACTGGCCATTCTTCTCCAGTTGCCAAATCATGAATATAAAGTACAGATTTTGTCCGCACTCGCTTTACAAAGGCCAATAGTTTTCCGTCAGGAGAAACCGTAGGGCGAGCGGCACCACCAGGACCATTGGTCAAGGTTTGTATTTTTCCATCTTCAAAGCAATATCGTTGGATCACATAGATTTGCTTATTCGGATCTTTATTGTATTGAAAATTTCCTCCAGGATAGACATCTTCACTATAGTACATATACTTTCCATCAGGAGAAACGCTAGGCTCATTTACATCCTGTTGATCATTTTTACGTTTAGTCAATTGAAGTCCAGCTCCTCCTGTGATATGATATTGCCACAATTCTCCAGCACCTAGAGATCGTCCAGATGTAAAGTGTTTACGAGCGATAAGGAAGTTACCATCTGGGGTCCATGTCGCATTATTTAAAAGACGAAAGTCTTCTTTAGTGATCTGTTTTGGATCACTTCCATCTGATTTCATGGTCCAAATATTATCGCCCCCTCCAGCATCACTAGTAAAGGAAATCAAGCTACCATCAGGAGAGAATTTTGGTTGTATTTCAAAAGGAATCCCTGATCGTAATACCTGGGCTTTCCCACCAGAAATGGGCATTTTGTAGATATCACCCATAAGATCAAAAACGATCGTTTGTCCGTCGGGACTCACATCCAAATTCATCCAAGTACCTTCCGTAGTCTTGAAGCTATGTGTTTTGTAGTTGAAGGATTTACCTGGAGCAGCAACATCCCATTTGGCTTCCGTTTTTTCTTCGCTTTCTTTTTTCTTCTTTTTGCGTTGTGCAGTGGCTGGTAAGATACAGCCAACAAGAATTATTGCGAGTACGTACTTTTTAATCATCGGCTTGGGCTTTTGAATAGGAAAGGTAGGAAAAATTGAAAGGTGATAGGTGTTAATGAGTTGTTAATGCTTTCTACAAAAAAAAAGCACCTTAGAGAACTAAGGTGCTTTGCTGCGATGCTGTATTTGTAGGTTGTTTAAGTGGCGTCTCGATTTCGAAAAACCAAATGGTCTTCAAATGCATCCAAGAGAATTACACTTTCGGTGGTAATAGTACCTCCTAGAATTTCCTTAGATAATGTATTAAGAACTTCTTTTTGTATGGTTCTCTTCACTGGACGTGCTCCAAATTCTGGCTGAAAACCTTTTTCAGCAAGAAAGGCGATAGCTTCTTCGGTGGCATCGAGACTAATGTTTTGTTGCGCTAGCATTTTGGTAACACCTTGCAGTTGTAATTTGACAATTGCATGTATATCCTTTCGCGAAAGCGGAGTAAACAACACTATATCATCGATACGGTTTAGAAATTCAGGTCGAACGGTCTGTTTTAAAAGCTCGAGAACATCTACTTTTGCTGCTTCAATAGCCGTATCAACATCAGGAATGGTTTTAAATTTTTGTTCAATGATGTGACTTCCTAAATTTGAAGTCATAATGATGATACTATTTCTGAAATCGGCGGTACGTCCTTTATTATCTGTCAAACGTCCTTCGTCGAGCACCTGTAGCAATACGTTAAAGGTATCGGGATGGGCTTTCTCAATTTCATCGAGCAATACTACAGAATACGGCTTGCGACGTACGGCTTCTGTAAGTTGCCCTCCTTCTTCATAACCAACATACCCTGGAGGCGCTCCCACCAAACGACTTACCGAATGGCGTTCTTGATATTCACTCATATCAATACGTGTCATTGCACTTTCATCGTCAAAAAGATATTCGGCGAGAGCTTTCGCTAACTCCGTTTTACCTACCCCTGTTGTTCCTAAAAATAAGAAGGATCCAACAGGTCGTTTTTGATCTTGTAGACCCGCTCTGCTGCGACGAACTGCATCACTAACGGCTATAATAGCTTCTTCCTGCCCTACCACTCTGGTATGTAATTCATCTTCTAACTTGAGGAGTTTCTCACGATCGCTCTGTAGCATTTTTGTAACTGGAATTCCTGTCCATTTTGCAACCACTTCGGCGATATCCTCTTCATTAACCTCTTCCTTGATTAAGGCGTTCTCTGATTGGGAAGCAAGTGTAAGCTGTAGCTTTTCAAGTTCTTCCTGTGCATCCTTAATTTTACCGTAGCGTAGCTCGGCCACTAAGCCATAGTCCCCTTCTCGTTCGGCTTTTTCAGCTTCAAATTTATAATTTTCAATATCCTGTTTCGTTGCTTGGATTGAATCTACCAATGCTTTCTCCGACTGCCATTTGGCGCTAAGCTCATTGCGTTCTTCTTTGATTTCAGAGAGTTCAGCATGTAGGCTCTTGAGTTTAATGGCATCTTTTTCACGTTTGATGGCTTCAATCTCAATTTCCAACTGCATTACACGCCTATCTAATACGTCTAGTTCTTCCGGTTTGGAATTAATCTCCATGCGCATTTTGGCGGCAGCTTCATCCATCAAATCGATCGCTTTATCCGGTAAAAACCGATTCGTGATATATCGTTTTGATAAGGTTACGGCAGCAATGATGGCGTCGTCTTTGATACGTACTTTGTGGTGTGTTTCATATTTTTCCTTGATACCACGGAGGATTGAAATCGCACTCTCGGTATCCGGTTCATCTACAATTACTTTCTGAAAGCGACGTTCTAAAGCCTTGTCTTTCTCAAAGTATTTCTGATACTCGTCCAAGGTTGTTGCACCGATAGCTCGGAGTTCACCACGGGCTAAAGCTGGCTTCAGAATATTTGCCGCATCCATGGCTCCTTGACCTCCACCAGCACCTACAAGGGTGTGAATCTCATCAATGAATAGTACAATATTACCGTCACTATTAGTCACTTCCTTGATCACTGCTTTGAGTCGCTCCTCAAATTCTCCTTTGAATTTTGCTCCTGCGATGAGTGCCCCCATATCCAAAGCAAAGATTTGCTTGTCTTGTAGATTATCAGGAACATCTCCATCAATAATTCGGTGAGCAAGTCCTTCGGCGATGGCGGTTTTACCTGTTCCTGGTTCTCCAACAAGGATCGGGTTATTTTTTGTTCTACGCGAAAGGATTTGAAGAATACGTCGTATCTCCTCATCTCGACCAATGACCGGGTCTAGTTTTCCTTCTTTGGCGAGTTGATTAAGATTTTTTGCGTATTTATTCAAAGAATTATAGGTTTCCTCAGCACTTTGTGAAGTGACTCGGTCCCCTTTACGCAGTTCTTCAATAGCCGCTTGCAGCCCTTTCTTTGTAACTCCTTGATCTTTTAAGATCTGTGCAATTTTACTTTTAGTTTCAAAAATGGCAAGTAATAGATGTTCGATAGAAACATATTCATCGTTCATTTTTTTTGCGATAATACTCGCTTCAGTGACCGCTTTGTTTGCTTCTCTAGAAAGTATAATATCTCCTCCGGAAACTTTAGGAAAGCTTTCTAAAGTACTGTCTAAAATCTGTTGAAGTAAGGGTAAATTAACGTTCAATTTCTGTAAAAGAAAGGGAGTCACGTTTTCGTCAACTTCAAAAATGGCCTTGAAGATGTGTTCATTTTCTAGTTGTTGATGGCCATATTCTTGCGCCAGTTGCTGTGCGCGCTGAATCGCCTCTTGTGATTTTATTGTAAAATTACTGAAATTCATAGGATGTCTTTTAGGTGCAGTTTTAAGGCACTGTGTATAAAAACAGCTGCTCTGTCCCTTTTTGAAAAATGGTCAAACAGCCTTTGTTGTAGGCTATATTTCAAATCCTATTCCACGATGTGAAAGAAGACAAAATGTCGCCTCATGCGTGATTTATACTGACGTTATGACCGACGTAGGTTTTTGTGATAATGATCGACAAAGCACTTTAATCATTGTATTTTTACAAAAAAAAGTTATGGGAATTTTTGATAAACTATTTGGAGGAAATGAAAATTTTCAAAGTGAGGATACAGCGATACAAATTCCTTGGAAGCAATTAACGTCCATTGATCAACTTGATAGCCTTGTAGAGGAATCAAAGTCTATTCCAGTGGCTATTTTCAAACACTCAACGAGCTGCGGTATTAGCCGCATGGTGATCAAACAGTTCGAATCCCAGTACGATTTTGAGGTAGCACAGCTTCAGCCGTATTATTTGGATCTAAAAGCATACCGCGCTGTTTCTAATGAGATAGCTGCTCGTTTTCAGATTATGCATGAGAGTCCGCAAATGTTACTCATAAAAAATGGAACCTTGGTCTATGCAGATTCACATGGAGCTATTTCTGTAGGGGCATTGAAAGCAAAAATTTAAGAAGACTCTTTATATATAGAAAAAGCCCGACTGATAATCAGTCGGGCTTTTTGTTGGGGATATTAAGGTCTAAAAACGATGTCCTTGAATAATACGTTTAAGATTGTTTTTCAAATCTTCTCCTGCATCGTATACCATTTGTTCATTGGTAGGAAAGGCAATTGGGCTATTTTTTAAGAGATTGCGTAATTCAGCTTCCAAAGCTCTTTTGTCGCCGTCGTATTCGCCGTAGGTGTTTTCAAAGATAAACTCGCTTACCAATGGAAAAGACTTTATAAGGTTTCCCGTTTGTAGATTTTTGTAACGTACTTGTCCAACCACGTTTACGGCTTTGAACTGATTGTATTCGTAAAAATCACAATGTACCGTGATGACTGTATCTCTTTTGATTTTATTTCCCTCTTTGTCAAGTATAAAGTTTCCATTGTCATCTTTGATATATTCTGTTCCATCTACAATTTCTTTTTCTCTATGGATTTCACGTTCACGAATTCGTTCTGGCGAAATATTAATTTCACGCAAAGAGACATCCATTCCATAATCATAGGTAATATTATAGGTTCTCGCCGAGTGATATTCTGTCCAAAAATCGTTCAGACCGTAGGTTGAAAAATCCAACAGATCATTTTCTAATTGAACAGGAATCAACATCTCAGTATCGTTGTATAAGTCTACTTTTACATAGTCGGTTCCTTTGAAATGAACTTCTTTCATTAGCTCCTTGATCTCTTTAAACCCTGCTGCGATACTATTTAAATATTCCATATCCCTATAGACAGCTCTGAAGTCTTGTTTTGCTTTCGCGAAAGCAATGTCACTCTGAATATTTGAATACAGATAATTGGTATATGCCGTCTTAGTGGCTAATAGTTCATTATCGTAATTGACAAACTTAAATTGTGCATTTCTATTTTCCTTCAAAATTTGCAGCGGTAGCAAAGGCCTAATACCTTCCTGAACAAATCTCAAGTTTTTATATATGCTGAAAATTTCACCCAATTGCGCAGGGTTATTTTCTTTTTTTAAGAAAGCGATACGGGCTTGATCTCGCTGGACAACTTTGGCGAATGCTTCTTCCAAAAGAAGTACATATGGTTGTTTTCTCTTGTTTTCTGGGTTTTTACGCAGTTTGTTCTGAGCGATCTGGATCGCCTGTGTATAATCCCCGCTATGTACCGCAGTACTAGTCTTCTTTACCGAGTTGCAGCCTGCTGCTATTAACATAACTGTCAAAAGTGTGATGAACTGTTTCATAGGATTATTGTTTTGGGGTTGAGTAGATCTTTTCAATGAGTGTGCCAAAGGTGTTAGATCCATAAAAGTTTCTTCCAAGGAAATGGATTTATAAGATGTTAAAGGAGCAAAGTTACATTGTTTTAATGCATCATGTCATTATAAATAGACATTGGAAACTAATCTCTCTACGGTGGGATGATCATTCCCTCCTAATGGTTCGATCGTAATATTGAGAGAAGTAGCATTGGGGATATACTTCATTGCCAACATAGGTTCATTCTTTAAAATAACACCCATGTCAATCATTTCTCCATCCACATCGGCCCATAATTGATAATCTTCTGTAGCTGCTAATTCTGGTAAATTAGAAGCCTGTAAAATCACAGATTGAGCTTTGTGATTGATGTAACTCACGGCTTGAAGATTTGGAGCTAAATTATTCCCTGTAAGTCGAAATTTTTCTGCATTTGGATCTCGTATGGCATCATACCACTGGGTATTGGTTTCAAAAAAGGTGGTTAAGCTATTGAAATCCTTAGAGAAATTTTCAGTTTTTCTAGCTTCCTCTACGATACGCGATTCTAAGGTTGATACCTTAGAAAATTGCCAGATACTCGTGAGAAAAAAGAAAGCAGCTGCGGAGGCAGCGATTCCAAGCCATTTTTTTAAATAAATTACAGGGGTAGTAGTAGAGGTTTGCAATGCTTTTACCTGAGACATCAGTGCGGTTTTAATCTGAGGGTTTGGGGCTATGGCATTCTGTATGGCCATCTGCTCGAAATCATCTTCAAGTTGACGTACATAAGTAGCTAACTCTTTATCATTCGCTATTGCTAGCTCGATTTGAGAGTTCTCTTCTTTAGAAAGATCACCTAATAGGTATCTTTCTAAATCTCCAGATTGTATGAGTGCTTGTCTTTCTATCATAACATCCCTGCTAGTATTAAGCCCAAAAGCAAAGCTTCTTTGGGGTAGGATTTTCGCATTTTTTTTAACGCTTGTTGTACATAGGATTTAAAAGTACCTAAAGGTACGTTCATCGCTTGATGTGCTTCTTGGTGTGTATAGCCTCTAAAGTAAATTAAATCAATGGCTTTGCGATGATGCGGGTCCAACGTATTTAAAGCGCCTGAAAGTGCATATCTATTAATAGGACTTTCAACTGTTTCCTCTTCTTCTATATGTACACTTGAAAAGTCGTCTTGGATGAGAGGTTTTGATTTTCTCAATGCATTGAGCGCTGTGTTTTTTGCGATACGATAGGTCCACGTATAAAACTTTCCTTTTTCGGGGCTATAAGATGCTGCCTGTTTCCAGATTTTTAAGAAGGTTTCTTGTAAAAGATCTTCAGCAAGACCTTGGTCATTACACATTCTTCTGAGCACGCCAAGAAGTGCGCCAGCATAACGGTCGTAAAGAGCAGATAAGGCCTTGGGGTCTCCTTGCTGCAATCTATTAATAAGTACCGTTTCGTCTATCATTTAAAAAGTAAATATGTTAAAATTAAGCAAAAATTAAGCTGCAACTCATCCGAGTACAGATTGCAGGTGTAATTACTAATGAATACGCTTAATAATCAATTAATAATCTAAAAGTAAACAAAATGAAAAAATTAGCACTCATTGCCACATCTGTATTTGTATTTTTTATGACGCTTAACGTAAATGCTCAAGATATAGTAGACGTAGCTGCCGGAAATGAAGATTTCTCTACTTTAGTTACTGCAGTAAAAGCAGCCGATCTAGTTGGAGCCTTAAAAGGAGAAGGACCCATTACTGTTTTTGCACCAACGAATGCCGCTTTTGCGAAAATTGATGCAAGTACATTAACTACTTTATTGAAGCCTGAAAATAAAGCGACACTCGCTTCTATTTTGACGTATCACGTTGTTGCTGGAAAGTATACAGCTGCGGACGTTGTAAAAGCTTTGAAAGATAATGGAGGAACTCTAGAATTAACTGCACTTAGTGGAGCAAAATTTATGGTGACTCAAGGTAAGGATGGTATCTATTTAAAAGATGCTAATGGAGGAATGAGTAAAATCGCAGCCACAGATGTTATGGCAACAAATGGAGTGATTCACGTAATTGAATCTGTGATCATGCCTAAATAAGAATTCCTTCCAATGGATTAAAAGGTCACTACAATATTGTAGTGGCCTTTTTTTTGTAGAGATAATTAGCAACATAGGGGTTATTTCGGTATTCTTTTAAAGCCTTTGCTTTGCGTCGGATTCAAAATCACTCAATCCTCGTAGAAATTTAGGGGGCTGAGTGTTTTCGCGAACGCAAAAATATATCGAAACAACCGAAACTAAAAAAGCGCCCTAGAAAAAGGTGCGCTTTGTTTAGTAACAACCACACCTTTGAATTTGGTTTGGTCGTTTGTGTTTATGAAATTACTTCGTCTTCGCCTCAAACACAGGTAGTAATTCTGTTGAAACCTCACCAAATCCAATTCTTGGATAGTCTTTGGTTTTTGAGTATCCACGAATGATAACCGTATCGTGATCTTCAATGAACTTACGGTCGCCGCCTTCTTTTAGTTGTACGGGGTTTTCACCACGCCAAGAAAGTTCGAGCATAGACCCATAACTGTCTTTGGTAGGACCAGAAAGGGTGCCGCTACCCATCATGTCTCCGGCGTTTACAGGACATCCGTTCACCGTGTGATGTGCGAGTTGCTGACTCATATTCCAATACATATACTTGAAGTTCGTTTTAGCTAGTACCGTTTCTTTCATGTTTTTAGGACGAATAGCCACTTCTAAGTTAATGTCAAAACTCTTCTTTCCTTTGTATTGTAAGTAGGGAAGGAGTTCTTTTTTAGGTTTTGGGCTGTCCGTACGGAAAGGCTCTAAGGCATCTAAAGTTACAATCCAAGGAGAAATCGAGGAAGCGAAGTTTTTTGCTAAGAAGGGGCCTAAAGGAACATATTCCCATTTCTGTATATCGCGTGCGCTCCAATCATTAAAAAGAACCATTCCAAAAATATGCTCTTCGGCATCTTTTGTGGAGATAGATTCTCCCAATTGATTTGCTGCTGTGGTAATAAAGGCCATTTCCAATTCGAAATCGACCAAACGACTCGGCCCAAAAATAGGCTCAGTAGCGCCGTTAGGTAACTTCTGTCCATTGGGACGGTGCACTGGAATTTCAGATGGAATTATGGAACTACTACGTCCATGATATGCAACCGGTAAATGCAACCAGTTAGGCATTAATGCATTTTCTGGATCTCTGAACATCGTTCCTACATTAGTGGCGTGTTCAATGCTGCTGTAAAAATCGGTATAATCACCGATCTGTGCAGGGAGTTGCATTTCGACTTCTTCAAGTTTAAAAATAACAGTATCGCGATGTTTTGCATTTTCGCGCAAAGCGGAATTCTCAATATCAAAAATATCAGCAATTCTATTTCGTACCAGACGCCATGTTTTACGACCATCTGCAATGAAATCGTTTAAGGTATCTTGTAAGAAGATATCATCTGTCAGCGGAATGCCTTCAAAGTATCCAAGTTGGTGTAAAGCGCCCAAATCAATGGCAAAATCACCAATACGCGTTCCAATGGTAATGACATCATCTCTGGTTAAAAACACACCAAAAGGAATGTTTTGAATAGGGAAATCTGTGTTTTTCGAAGTGTCGAGCCAGGTCTTTCGGTTTGGATCGTTAGCAGTTAGTGGCATAATATATCTTAATAAATTGTTTGTAAAAAGGTTACTCAAAGATATGATTTATCATAGACCAATAACTATATATGACTATTTTTGCTTTTTTATTAACAAACCCAATTAGTATGCAACGCGATACCACCATTTTTGATTTAATCCAAGAAGAACACGAACGCCAACTGAATGGCCTTGAACTTATTGCTTCCGAAAACTTTGTGAGCGACCAAGTAATGGAGGCTGCAGGATCTGTGCTTACCAATAAATACGCTGAAGGTTACCCCGGAAAACGATATTATGGAGGTTGCGAAGTAGTAGATGTTGTAGAAACGATCGCTATAGATCGTGCTAAAGAACTTTTTGGAGCAGAATACGCCAATGTTCAACCACACTCAGGGTCTCAAGCAAATACAGCTGTATTTCACGCTTGTTTGAAGCCTGGAGACAAGTTCTTAGGATTTGATTTGGCACATGGTGGACACTTGACACATGGTTCTCCAGTAAATTTCTCTGGACGTCTATACAATCCAGTATTCTACGGAGTAGAGGAAGAAACGGGAATGTTGGACTACGATAAAATTGAAGCGATCGCTGTAAAAGAGCAACCTAAAATGATTATCGCCGGAGCTTCCGCGTATTCTCGTGAGATTGACTATGCACGCTTTCGCGAAATTGCAGATAAAGTGGGTGCCATCTTACTCGCAGATATCGCACATCCAGCGGGTATGATCGCCAAGGGAATTATTGCAGATCCAATTCCACATTGTCATGTGATAACAACAACAACACATAAAACCCTTCGCGGCCCTCGTGGAGGAATGATTCTTATGGGGAAGGATTTTGAGAACCCTTTCGGAATCACTTTAAAAAATGGAAAACTTCGTAAAATGTCATCTTTATTGGACAGTGGGATTTTTCCAGGAAATCAGGGTGGACCTTTAGAACATATTATTGCGGCCAAAGCGATTGCCTTTGGAGAAGCACTTACCGATGAATTTTTGCACTATATGGTCCAAGTGAAGAAAAATGCTTCGGTTATGGCGGCGGCATTTGTAGCCAAAGGGTATAAAATTATTTCTGGAGGAACGGACAATCACATGATGTTGATCGATCTTAGAAATAAAAGTATCACAGGAAAAGCGGCCGAGGAAGCGCTCGGAAAAGCTGATATTACTGTAAATAAAAACATGGTGCCTTTTGATGACAAGTCTCCATTTGTTACTTCAGGAATCCGTATCGGAACGGCGGCAGTTACGACAAGGGGACTTGTTGAAAGTGATATGCAAAGCATCGTTGATTTTATAGACGAAGCGATTTTCAACTATGAAGATGACGCTGCGCTTGAAGCTGTTGCAGAAAGAGTAAATGCAATGATGGGACATAGACCTTTGTTTACAAGCTAGTTTTAAATGAAACGCATAAAAAAATCCGATATGTTTCATATCGGATTTTTTCGTTTGGCTAACAAAATTTATAGGAATCCAAAACCGATGCCTATATTGAAATAAATAATACCAGAATCGCTAATTCCTGGAATGTCCGGAATCTCTTCTACAGATGTTAAAGAAGTATCATCAATACCTCTAACGAGTACCTCGGTAGGGATGCTTCCAAAACCATAGCCTACTTCCATACGGTAGTAGAGCACACGTCCTAATTTGACTCCCACCTTTATATTGAATGTATTGTAGTCAATGTTGGCTTTTCCATCTGCTGCCGTAAAGTTAGAGTCATCAAACTCTACATCTACGAAAGTACCTTCCGATGAAAACGAAGTGTATGAAATACCTCCATAGAATCCTTTTCCTTTAGAACCGGCATAAATATTAGCCCCGATTTCAAAGTTGGTGTAATCGATTTCAGTCCCATCAAATTCACGCCCTAAGGAAAAGTAATCAACGGCCAGAGCTACGCGGTTATTGAGAAGCGGGGTTACATATTCTGCGCTAGCAGTGATGAGCGAAGGGATACCAATTTTGGCACCAATACGCAGGGGTTTGATGGATTTTATTTTAGGTGCGATCTCCTCATTGGCTTTGGTTTCAATAACACCGCTATCTTGAGCATTTGCAGCGACCATAAAGCATACAATAAAGAACATTGAAATGTATTTGTGAATTTTCATAATAGTTGGTTGTTATTGGTGAGTAATTTTATTTGACACGTGCTTGAAATTCTGAAATCACATTTGAGTAGCTTCGTAATACGCGATCCCATTCTTTATATAATTCATCACTTTTTACACTGGTCATTGGAATCCCGGATGCTTCACTTACCAGTTTTACTTTAAATGTTAATGGATCTGATGACGATTCTTTCACAATCATACGTGTGCGAACAGTATTCTGTCTGAAGGTTTTTAGAGACCATGAGGTACGGAGATACCCCGTTTCTTTGTCGGTCATTTCAATAACATCGATATAGGATAGTACAATTTGATTGATCAATTTCCACGCTTTGTCTTTGCCCATGGAGTTACATTTTAATTCAATATCTATATTGGCAATATCTGTTTGGATAGAAGCATCATAGGCATCATCTCTCTTCATTTCTATATAATAGGTTTTTGGAGGGGCGGTCATTTTTTTCTTATTGCAGAACTCAATCCGTTCGGTTAAGAAACCTATCTTTTTGGCAAGGACTGTTACACAATCATTTTTAGGAACGGTGATGACCGCGCTTCCCTTGCCTACCATTTTACCATTAACAAATATTTCTGCATCAGCTTCTGAGCTTCCAACTTGTACTTTTTTCTTCCCGAAGAAGTTGGCTTCCTCTGTGGATGGAGTGTTAGCAAATGACATGCTTGTGATAAGGAAAAGACTGAAGAGTAATTTAGTTTTCATAAAACAGATATTAAGGTTTGGTCAAATGTAAATGCAGACCTCAGAGGGAGCAATACCCACTAATGGGTATAATTACTTATCTAATTTTCTTTGGGTGTATTGATATGCAAAGTTTTGTAACTGGCCCATGCCTGAGATATTCAGTTTGCGAATCATATTTTTACGATGGGTGCTCACGGTTGCCTCGCTTATTTCTAGCATAAGGGCAATTTCTTTGCTTTTAAAACCAAGACCAATCAGATTGAGGATTTGACTTTCCCGATTGCTTAGTTTTTGTAAGTGTCTTTCCTTTTTTGAGTAGACGAGAATGAGATGTTTGATGCTTTCTATAAGTTCAGGGTGCTCTGAGATATCTCGATAGGCCGTGATGATTTTCAGGGTATTTTCTGTGTCAATTTTATAGTCTAATTGCGTTGCTCTTTGGATGAGCGTAATCATTTCAAGTACGATGTTCATTACACGAATGTACTTTGAGGATACTCCAAAAAAAATACCCTCAAAAGGGTATTTTAATCTATTTTGAAGGTGTATTAAAACTCATATTTGCGTTCAATGGCATAGCGTAATAGTTCTCCCTTTCCTGTAAGTCCTAATTTCCGCATCATATTTTTACGATGTTTTTCAACGGTTGAGACAGCAGTAAATCGAATGTCTGCGATTTCTGAAGAGGTTTTGTTCTGGGCGATCAGTTTGAGGATTTCTTTTTCGCTTTTAGAAAGCACTGATTTTTTTGAGGTATCTGCTTTCGCGAAAGCAGAAGGCTCCATATAGGCTTCCAGCCCTGTATCATAATATTCCTGGCCTTGGGTTACACTTATGATGGCCTTGAGAATTTCTTCTAGCGGACTGTTCTTAAGAATATAGCCTGTGGCACCAGCCGCACGCATTTGAGCCACAGCTTCTTGTTGGTCAAACATAGAAAAAGCAATCACTTTCGTATGTGGGAATTCGTTTTTGATAATTTTGGTGGTTTCAATTCCATCTAGTTTGGGCATCCGAATGTCAATAATAACTACTTTGGGTTGTTTTTGGCGAACAATATGAAGCAATGCTTCTCCGTCGTTTGCAGTACCGATCACGGTAATGTGCTCTTCATACTCGAGCAGAAGTTGGATGCCATCAATTAAGGCTTGATGATCTTCGCCTATAGCGACTGTAATCATAGGGGTATGTCTATTATAATGTGTGTTCCTCTACCTGGCGTGGAGTCTACCGACATTAAGCCTTCAAGGTGCTCAACGCGACGTTCTATACTTCCCAGTCCCATTCCATCTTTATGTTGTAATGTACCTACCTTAAACCCTTTACCGTTATCCTCAATTAAAATATTGAGTTCGCCTTCATGCTGCGTTAAAGAGATGGTGGCTTCTGTAGCTTTTGCATGTTTAATGATATTGGTGACTAATTCCTGAACAATTCTAAAAATGGTAATTTCTAAATCGTTGCTCAGGCGTTGTTCGAGTCCAAAATCTTCCACTTCGATATGCAAACCATCTTCAGAAGAAATGCTTGTAGCAAGTCTTTGAATGGCTGGAAGGAGACCATCTTTGGCTAGGACGCCTGCATTGCGCTCATGTGAAATTGTGCGTACCTTTTCGTAGGCTTCATTAATAAGTGTATGGGTTTTTGTGAGTAGCGCTTTAGGATTATCGACCTTATCTAAATTGCGCTCCAAGTTTTCCACTTGCATTCGAACGGTTGCTAGTGTACTTCCCAAATTATCATGGAGTTCCCTAGCGAGTCGATGTCGTTCTTTTTCTTGTCCTGAAACCATTGCATTAATGGTTTCGATTTCTTTCTCTTTGAGGACTTTTTCTGTTTTTTGAACTTCGAGTTCTTGAGCTTGTTCAGCGATATGTTGTTTCCGTTTGGTGTTACGATATACAAGGACAGCAATGATGGAACCTAAGACGAGGGAGCTACCTAATGCAATTGCGATGTCGAGGTTTCGCTTGCGTTTAATTTCTAATTCAAGGTTTTCGTTCTCTTTTTTAATGATCTCTTTTTCTTTTTCAGCAGTTCTTAACTCGACATTAAGCATTGAAGTATTGGTGCTGTTCTCTTCATAATTGATTCGACGATTCAAATTGAATGCCTTGTTGAGGTATCCATAAGCACTGTCCTTGGCACCGGTGGGAACGAAAAAATAATGGGCTTTGAATTTGTAGTAGGTGACTAAATTTTTCTTGTCATCGGCTAGATTTATATTCTCCAGAGATTTGTTGAAATAGTATGTAGCTCTTAGTGCATTCCCTTTTTTTACAAAGATATCTCCCATATCGAGACCTGCTGCAAACTTATTTTCTTTTAAATAAGGGAGATCTGGAAGGTTGAGAATTTTGTCGAAGTAATAGATGGCGCTATCGGCCTGTTTATGTACCCGATAATGAATCCCTATATTTTCATATAGATTTGCTTTTATTCCTTGTGTGAGGTTTGGTTGATGTTTTTCAAGGATTTCTAAATTGGCACGTCCCAATTGATAAAAAAAATCCTTGTCCCATTCTACGACCCTACCTTCATGCATGTTTTCAAAATATGCGGTCCAGGCTTCATCTACTGCTGTAGTACTCATTTCTTTGTACAGGTTCAAGTATTCTTGAAAGGATACTTTGTCAAGGGTGTTTTCCTTGGCATAAAAGTGAAGAAAGGCAATGAGACTTAACTTGTGTAGGTTTTTATTGGAACTTGTCTTTGTAGTAATAAAGGCATCGTCTAGGTATCGCAATACGAAAGGATCTCTTTTGTGGTAATACAAATTATAAAATGCTCCAATGAGTTTGGTTAGGCTATCTGGTTGTTTATTTCGAAGCAGTGTTTCATAGGCAAGCGCATCAACTTCTTTATTATTTCCCGTATGGTACAAAAGCTGTCGAAGCACTTGATAAGAATGACGCACCTCTTTATTTTTGATAATTTTTATGAGTGCAGTCGCTTCTTCAAATTCAAGAGCAATAAGTGTTTTTGCTATGCGAAAATCATCAGAAGTAGATTGTCCTCTTAGGCTTTGGGAGCCTAAGAGGACACTACAAATAAGGATGATATATTTTAAATTTATTTCGATATTAAAAATGCATTGTTGTGAATCGTTGTTTGCAAGAAGCAGTATCGTCAAATAACAAGCCTGTAGCCGATGTAAAAGATGACGCATCACTTGGCTTTAATGCAAAATCACCATCTTGGCGCAGGGCACTTAATTTGCCATTTCTATAGAAAAACTCTGTATCAAATATACCGCCATCTGTCATTTTACGATCTGTTGGATCTTGGGCTTTAATTTCTGTCATTGTTTTTTTGTAAAAAGACAATAACTCTCGACGCGTCTGTATTAATTGCTGAGGAGGTAGTTGTATTCCTTCCAATTTACTAATATCAACAGACATCGTAGTCGCAGCTCTTAAAGTAGTCGCAGCTTTTAGAGATACTTTGATATCTATAATTTTACGAATAGGGTTATCCTGGAGGAAGCCCACTGGTAAATCTACGTAATCTAATTCCACTGCTACAATTTCCATGTCGAGCATGCCTTTGTAAGTAATCAAATTGAGATCTAAAGATCTCAGCTGATGCGTATTTTCCTTCAAAACAAATTTTCCAAAAAGACTATAAAAAGAATTATAGTTTTGAGAAGCGTAAAGGTTTTGATAGATTTCTTTGGTAGAATCGTTAAGGATAATGGTTCCGGAATTTAGTAATGCACTCATATGTGTGGGTTTTGGTTTACGTTATTTAAAATGGCTTCAACATCTAAAATACCAGCGCCATATCCGCTTTGGGGACCATTGCTAAATGGGATTAAGATGGCCGAATTTGTTAGGATTGATTTGACTTCATGAGAAGTTAAGTTTGGGTTTGTGCTTCGCATTAAACCGACACACCCAGTGACCATAGGAGCAGCTGCAGAAGTGCCGTTAAAGTCCTTTGTGTATCCAAATGTTTGAGATGCAACCGCACCTCGTATGGATGTGTTTCTCAGTTTTATCCAAGGCGCGGCAAGATCAACATTAGTTCCATGATTCGACCCCCATGTGTAAAGGTCATTTGTAACTGGTTTGAATTCAGGATCTACTGCACTAACCGTTACTACATTTTTCATATTGGCAGGAAAGCACTTATTTATCGATCCGTTTATGTCTTTGTCTGAATTCCCGGCAGCAAATACTACAACAGTTCCTTTTCCATTTCTGCCATTGTTCCATACATTGTCAATCATTTGTTTCAAGGAGCCAAACCCTACATCAAATCCCCACGAACAATTAATGAAATTGATTTGTTCTATGAATGCGGCTTGATAAAATGCAGAAATAGTATCATATAAATCCATTCTGAATTCACCATTGTCAAAAGCATATTCACTGCGATAATCCACAAGAGTAACTCCTTTTGCTATTCCATCAATACCGGAATCATATTTCTTATAACCTGCGACAATACCTGCGCACTTTGTGTCGTGGGTATTTGAATCGTCTTGTATAGGGTCAGTCTTTCTTGAGTTGGCAACAAAGTCATACCCAATACGAGTTGCACTTACTGAGTGTAAGTCGGGATGACCGTTGTCTATAGCTGTGTCAAAAATAGCAACGCGAACATTTCTTGAGCCTCGTTGCCCATTGAGCGCCTTCTCTACATGAGTAGCTTGATAGGGCCATTGCTGTGAAATTGGGCTTTGTATCCGTTGAATTTCAATGGTAACAGCTGAAGCTGGAATTATATTTACATGAAAGGTGTATAAATTATAATCAATGCTATGTACCCACGTAGGTTTAGCTTTTCGTATTCTTTCATAGTGCCCATAGGCCTTTGAATCAGACCGATATTGAACTAAAAAAAAATGATCAGTAAGTACTTTAACAACAAATTGATTCTTTTTTGCAAGCGTTTCAATAGCCTCTATATATTGAAGTGTGTGGGTCAACAATATAATAGATGCTTGCCCATAATAGGTTCGATTGTTGACCGTGAAAACCCATCCAGATCCTTGAATCTCAGGATTACTTTGTAAGTCATCAAGAGTATGTTGAAGGAGTGGCTGGCTAAACGTCATCTTATACGTTCGATTCCCTTTGTACAATCCAGTCCCTTCAGAGCTTTCAATAAACTGACCGCTCTGAGCATTGATAACATTATTAGGGCCTTCAATTCCCTTTGGGATTAGATCACTAAGATCATAGTCAAAAAGAGGACTTTCAAAATCTTTGGGATAGTCAAGAGTAATACTGTGTTGATTGACAGCAAACTCTATTTGGGTTCCTTCAAATTGGTGAATAAGTATTGATGGTAATGTGCTCATTGACTCAAAGATGGCAACTCTTCTATAGACTTGATATACCCACTACTAGGTATATTTCATGACCTAAGCTAGCGAACTTATACTAGTAAAAAAAATAATATCGAAAAAACGGTCGCTAAAACCCTTAAGATTAGCGGTTGAGAACGATCTTAATTACGAAGAGTAGACCAATAAAGGCCAAGAAGCCTATGAGTACCCATTTAGAGCCTTTATACTGTTTTTTGTGCAGGCTTGCATCTTTTCTGTAAGCAAGAATCATGAGAATGATAAAGGCAATCACAAAGAAAATCACAAAAATCAATTGACCAGTACTAAACATTTTGTCTTATTTTAGGCAATGTAAAAATATACATTCATATGCTTTCGCGAAAGCGGAATAACACAAATCACTCTATGAAAAATAAAATAGCCGCTGTACATGCTTTTCACTCAGCTTTTGGTCTTGGAATTGAAGAAATTCCAACTGCAAAACTGAGCAAGGCAAAGAATCTTTTACGTTTCAACTTGATGAAAGAAGAAAACGAAGAATATATGGAAGCTGCAGATGCTGGCGACCTTATTGAGGTTGCAGATGCTCTTGGGGACATGTTATATATCTTATGTGGAACGATTATCGAACATGGAATGCAAGACAAAATTGAAGAGGTCTTTAATGAAATCCAACGTTCAAACATGAGCAAACTCGGCGCCGATGGAATCCCTATTTATCGCGAAGATGGGAAGGTACTCAAAGGACCCAATTATTTCAAACCCAATATTGCAGAGATATTAGAGAAGTAAGCTTACTTTCTGTCATGGATAAAATCTAGTGCGATAGGAGCTACACCTGTATCTTTAAGTGCAAGCATTAATTGCCCCCGATGATAGGTCAAATGATTAATGATGTAAAAAAAAGCATCTCCAATATTCTTCGTGAAGGATTGTCCTTTTGTATTTTCAAAAGAGACATTTTCAACGAGATCGAGTGGGTCCAGCAAGCGGATACTCACTTTATAGTTATCATGCTCCAATTGTTCTAGGGTCATAACCTCGTGTTCCTGCCATACACTCAGTACTATGGGCTGTTCTTCCAGTCATTTATTCCATATGTGCTGTGCGTTTATGGTATGGCTTATCTCTATCTTGATGTTTTGCTTGTATTGTTTTCAGGTGTGAGTAATACAATCATTTGAAGATTCCAATGATGGGTGTATTCGAGATGATTTTGAAGTTTTTTTTCATAATGAAGCATAAAAAAGGGCCGCTCAATGAGCAGCCCTAAAATACAAAAATCGTTTTGTACTAGTTTACGGGTATCCCTAACTTCTGCATTACAGTAGTTGTTAGGTCATAAGCAGGATCGAGATATGCTATGGTATTGTTGTTTCCAACGGTGATTACCTGTGAATATCCTTGAGCTTTGGCAATTTCATTAAGTGCGTCTCCTATTTTTTTGTAAAGAGGTTGCACTAATTCATTTTGCTTCAATTGCACAAGTTGAGTGCCATTCTGACGAAATTTTTCAATTTCATTTTCAAGCCCAGCAAGTTCTTCTTGCTTGGCTGCTTTATCGGCATCGCTCATGGTTGCAACCTTCTCATTAGCCGTGCTAAGAGTTAGGTCATAGGCGTCCAATTTCACCTTTAATTGCTTTTCAAGATCCAAATTGTATTCTTTAAGAGCGTTTTGAACAGTTGTGAGTTCAGGCATTTTAGCAAGGATAAAATCAGCGTCGATAGTTCCTACTTTTGTTTGGGCAAACGAGGTTGCTGCCATTAGTAGGACAACAACGCTAAGGATAATTTTCTTCATTCTATGTGTTTTAAGTTTTTACTATTTGCGCCTGCAAATATATATGATCCAAAACAATATCTATGCCACTCGATCAAATTTGAGTGTAGAGCTGTCCGCGATGGGGTTTCAGAGCGTCTCTTACCGGCGCCATTTGGTCTTCATTAACAACTAAAAAAGCAATGGTGTGCATGTCAGTTTGCATTTCTACCCCCGTAAGGGTTTCTACCAAACCTTCTGCTTGGGCATATTCTTTTAAATGAATTTCGTGATGAGTGGCCGTTTGTGTTGCAACCGGACCTCTAAAATCCCAAATCAATTTTAATCTACGCATGCTTCTTTTTTAGGCTGCAAAATTAATGATTTTAATGGCAATGAGATGCTTCAGCGCTAACTGTTAGCTTATATATACGATTTCTATGTATAAGACGTTTTGAATCCACTTGCGCAACAGCTCAGATTTGTTATTTTTGCACTCCTTACTGAACTATTATGAACAATATATCTAAAACCCTATTTTTCCTTATTCTTACGAGTTTGTCAAACTTGACATATGCTCAAAAAGATAAAGATGTCTTATTAACAATTAATAAGGAAGATATATCCGTGGGCAACTTTAAAAGAGTCTATCTTAAAAATTTAAATTTAGTTCAGGATACAAGCCAAAAAGACGTTACTTCATATTTGGAGCTCTACACAGATTATAAATTGAAGATTCAAGAAGCCTATAACCTAGGTCTTAATGACAAAGAAAGTTACATTCAGGAATTAAAGGGGTATCAAGTACAACTGTCTAGAAATTACATCATGGATATTGATGTGACGGAAGCACTGGTAAAAGAGGCGTATGATCGCCTTGCAAGGGAGGTTAGTGCGCGGCATATTTTAGTGCATATTAAAGAAGGGGCCTCACCTGCAGATACATTGAAAGCCTTTTCTAAAATTCAAGATGCAAGATTGAAAATAGTAGCCGGAGAAGATTTTGTAACGGTAGCTAAAGCCTATAGTGATGATCCATCTGCTCAAACCAATGGAGGGGACTTAGGATGGTTTAAAGCCTTTAAAATGCTCTATGCTTTTGAGACTGCTGCCTACCAAACCACCTTGGGTGAAATTTCACAACCGATAAGAACACGATATGGTTACCATATTGTACAACCCACAGCAGAACGCACTGGGGAAGGAGACGTAACTGCCGCTCATATTATGATTGCCTTAAAGCAATCTGATAACACTGTAGATCCCGAAAAAAGAATCAATAAAATTTATGCGTTGCTAGGGCAAGGTCAAGATTTTGCCAAATTAGCACGAAGCTACAGCGAGGATAAAAAGTCAGGAAAGAAAGGAGGAATCTTAAACAAATTTTCCAAAGGACAACTAAGCAGCCCTCTTTTTGAAAATGAGGTGTTTGCCTTAACAGACGAGGGTAGCTATACGCAACCTTTTAAAACCGACTTTGGATGGCATATTGCAAAATTATTAAAAAAGCATCCACTCGGCACCTATGAGCAAATGAAATATGAACTGGAAGGACGTGTTAAAAGAGATAGTCGTGCAAAGATTATTACAGACTCATTAGCAACCCAGTTATTTGAACGCTATGAGGTAAAGTCGAATGCAGCCATCGTAACTTTCTTTAGTGATGTTGTAACTCCAGAAGTTCTTCAGAAGAAATGGGTTTTTGATACCACACTGGATGGATTGGAGAAGCAAGCGTTGCAAATAAGAGATACTACATTG
>JBLHXM010000035.1:0-28733 GCA_047630395.1 Dokdonia sp. | reverse complement strand
TAGAATCCTCCAAACAGTCAATAAACAAATCACAAGGTTCATCATTTGGAGTAGCATCAGCAATTACCCAATTTTTGGGAGCGAACTGATAGATATGTTCTTTTCCTTTTTTGTCAATGGAATAACTTCGTAACAAACCTGACTCCACTTGAAAGAACTTCGTATTCAAGTCGCCTGCCCTTTGTAAAATTTGTCCCTTTTTTACTGTTATTCTTTTCAAGTTAGTTTGTTTTTTTAAATGGCATGCAACGTCTCAGTGATATAGAGCGGACACAGCGATAGCAAGTCTGATCTTATATAGTATGTTATCATTTTTTTCAATCATCCTTATCTGGACGTTCATCCGTTGGTCTGCCTTTTCGTATTTCTTAATCTCTCTCTTTCTCGTTCTTCTCTAATTCTTCTAAGTTCAGCTTCTTGCTGTCTTTTTTGCTTATTCTTCTCTACGTCTCTGTTCCTCTTGTCTTCTTCTTAATTCTTTGTCCTTATCGCTCATTTTATATGTTTTTTGAGTAAAATAATACCATTACTATTATCGCTGCGAAAAGTGTTATAAAGCTACCTAAATTCAGTAATTGAGTAATTGAATTTAGTCTGGAGTGATACTTTTTAAATTTCGATTGATCTCCTATAGGTTCATTTCCTCTTTCTTTTCTGATTATGTTCCTCGTTACTTTATAATCACATTCATGCGGATAACTGCGATGACAAATTAGCAATTATGGTTATTACAAGTAAGAGCCAAGAGACCTTTAAAAGTGTTGTGTCTAAGTTCTCTGATTCTCCAATTATATTCTTTACGAAACCAATTGTTACAATAAGTGAAGATGTTGAAGTTGTAACGATAAGAACGTCAAATCTATCAGATGAATACTTTGCAGACGACACTGAATTCTCAAGATGCTTCTCAAGTTTAGTTATGTATCTATCGTTTGTTATGTTCCTTTCTCTTTCATTTAATTAATGATAACATCTGTGTATATGCAACCAGTTGCGTACATATCCATTTTGTCTGACTGTGTTTATTTTGTAAGTATTTTATAGTCAGTGATTTACGACTTTTGCGATTCAAATACTCTGAGCTATTCGTAAATGCTTGTAACCGTTTGTTGCCGTTTTAGTATTCATCATAATCAAACATTTTGGATGCCATCAAGCCACGGTTTCTTTTCTTCTCCTCAAACATACGACAAACACCCCAAGGTCTGTGATTTGTATGTGGTTTTTGATTTAACGGCGGGAATCGCTTTATACATTTATATAAAAATATATTTATACATCAATTCCGTAGTTGTTGCTGTATGGACTGAGCTTCGACTACGCGTTCCGGACTACGCGTCCCGGAGTACCTCAGCCTGATAGTAACAGTCTGACATGGGCGTAAGATTTTACGCCCTTACTCTTTCAGCCCCACAAAATTACCGCTGAATAAGTACTTTTGAGCTTGGAGCGTTGCTTGGAGATGTTTGAGGTGCTCGTAGTCGGCGTGTAGGTTTGGGCGGCTACTGCTTGTATTTCTGCTTGGAGCCTGGGGCGTTCTTTGACCCAGCAGCCTTTTTGATAATCTGACAAACTGAAATCTCTAAAGCTGAAAGCCCTGCAAGAGGAAACGAGCGTTAAGGATTTGATTAACCGGGCTATTGAGAGGATTCTTTAAAACTTTTACTCCTACCGCGGATTGTCAGCGGTAGGAGATACATTTATATAAATATATTTTTGCATAAGTTAGCTATCAGCGGTGTAAAGAGCACTGATTGAGATGGATGAGGAACCGCTCCCGCAAGTACGGGAAGACCCGTACCGATAGCTATCGGTACGGTGGTGTGACCGGGCTGGCGTTCCAGAGGCGTACTCCATCAGTTACAACTAGCGGAGCCGTCTACTTGATTATGCGTTCGTGCTATTCTCTCAACGAAGCTATTTCCGTCAATAGTTGCTGTCATTTTACTTTTGCAAGTAAGATGAATACATCCAAACTAATTTTTCTTGTTCACGGATGTAGTCACTCATTAATGCATTGGTGCCTTCGTCACCAGCATCAGCAGAAATATTTAAAAGTTCTCTTTGTCTGACAATAAGAATTTCAAATGCGTCCAAAATTGTCTGAACACCCTTTTTACCGTCAGATACATCTTTAACAATATTAATTTTTGCTGTGTTTTTGTAGTCGTCAAAAGTGTGAAGTGGTGTTACTCCCAATGTCAAAATTCTTTCCGCCACCTCGTCTACTTTCAAAAGAAGGTTGGTATAGAGTTCTTCAAACTTTAAATGCAGTTCAAAAAACTTTTCACCTTTGATGTTCCAATGCAACCCTCTTGTGTTTTGATAGAACATCATGTAGTCAGCTAATAATTTATTTAAGCCTTCAGCAAGTGATTTACTTTTTGTTTTGTCTAATCCAATTTGATTTTTTGTTACCATTTTTTTTATTGTTTATGATTGTCAAAGTTAGTTTTATTTCGGTTCGCTCACTGAACTCACTTTAAAATTCCCATACCGTTCAAGCATGACGCATAACATCTGGGTGTACGCAACCAGTTGCGTATGTATCCATTTTGTGTGACTGTATTTTTTTTGTAAAAATTTTATGATCAGCGATATACGTTTTTTATGATGCAGTTGTCCTGAGTCATTTGTAAATGCTTGTAACCGCTCGTTGCCGTTTTGGTATTCATCATAATCAAACAGCTTGGACGCTATCAAGTCACGGTTTCCTCTCTTCTCCTCAAATATACGACAAACACCCCAAAATTTGTACTTAGCAATGTGTCTTTTGATTTAACGGCGGGAATTGCTGTGTATGTTTATATAAAAATATTAATGTATAAAAATACATTAATTCTGTAGTTGCTGCTGCATGGACTGGGCTTCGACTACGCGTCCCGGACTACGCGTCTCGGAGAGCCTCAGCCTGACATTTGCTGTACATCGATTCAGCCCCACAAAATTCCCGCTAATGAGTACTTTTCGAGCCTTTAGGGATTCTTGGAGGTTACGGAAGCGGGTGTAGTCGGCTTGTAGATTTGGGGGGCTACTGCTTGAATTCTGCTTGAAGCCCGGGGCGTTCTTTGACCCAGCAGCCTTTTTGATAATCTGACAAACTGAAATCTCTAAAGCTGAAAGCCCTGCAAGAGGAAACAAGCGTCAAGGATTTGATTAATCGGGCGATTGAAGGGATTTTGTAGCAACGTCTCGGCTAAACTGCGTTTTAATACAGTTTAGCTTTTGTTATAGTATGTGTTTATTACGTTATTATTGTCATAAATTTAGTTCCGAATTCAAAATCAATAATGATGATACTTCAGGTAAGTTAGTAATTAAAAGGTCAATACTTTCTTTAGCATCTAGCTCTATACTAATCCCTGGAATTAAACTTAATTTTGGATTGCTAAATTCTATACAACTCATAGACCATCTAGCAAATAAATAATCATTGATTAAGTTGTTAGAAATAATTTTCACATTAGTATGGCGTTTATCTTTCTTAATTCTATCGAATAAGTTATTAACCAATTGAGTTTCCCCTTCAATAACTTGGAAGATAAACTCGTCTTTATAATATAAAAAACCGTGTATAGAATCGATTGAATTGTATGCACGTGCTTCGTGTAATAAATCTAATAACTCTCTTCGACTAAGAGGATTTGTAGCTTGACTTGTGTATATTAAACGGTTTTTATGCACATTGCAAATATTAATAAATAGTATAAACTTAGTACTAATGCAAATATTAGGTTAGAAAATATAGTGTAATAGAACTGTTGCTAATGCACCGAAGATGTGAACTATCAAACCTTTTGTTACCCTGACCTTTGCGGCGTTTTGCAGGCCTGTTTTTGCGTTTATCCAGTGGAACAATGATTCGATAGGTTTGACCCTCGATACGGCGGTCGAGAACAAGCCATCACCTGCTTTATTGAACCGTCTTTCGCTTTGTGATTGACTCTTTGTCAGTTTAACAGGCATATAAATATAGGTATTTTGTTGGGTATTATTAAACATTCAGGCGTTATTTAGCATACTACTGGACAAGCAGTATGGAAAAAGGGTGAGTTTTGTAATTTTGTTTTACCCAAACAATTTATAAAAATGCCCCACCCTTTAGTCAGTAAATTTAGCAGCTCTTTTTTGGATGTCCGAGAAAGTGTCGTCGAAACTTTATTTTTGGTCTGTAATGCCATCATCGTCAGTCGCTCGACAAACTTATTTGTCCTCAAAGATTACCTCCCTTTTGGAAAATGAGCAGGCCCACGTTCTTTCGCATTACAAAAGACTAATCCGTTTTTTCAATTATAGCAGCCCCACCCAACTTACAATCTGTATTTTGAAATGGCTATATGCAAGTACTATCGAAATAATCTAAGTATCTAATCTTGGATGGCACGACATGGGAAAGCGGGGATAAGTATATCCATTTACTTGACCTTATGTATTGTTTACAGAAATGTGGCCATCCCCGTTCACTGGAAGCAATTAGACAAAAAGGGAGGGCATTCCTCCCAAGAAGACCGCAAGCTTCTTTTTGCAGAAGCCCTGAAAATATTTCAATTATCGGGGATGATTCTCGTAGCTGACGGAGAGTTTATTGGCGAGAATTGGTTTCGCTATCTGACTGATAATCAGATTTATTTTGTGGTAAGGGTGAGTAAAACTTGTTACAAGTTACCCGTTTCAAAAGCATGGGCAAGTTCTCCTGCTTATTTGGAGAAAAGGGCAAGTAAGCGAAAAAGTTCAGTCGGAAAACGGTTCACCATGGGTACTGGCTCTTACAGTTTTGTAGCGGTTAAAAATACAAGGAAAGATGAAAAAGAGCCCGTCTTATTTCTGGTATCATCCCTAACTGATTTTGCTAAAATAGCCGCCATTTACAAAGTGAGATGGAAGATCGAAACCTGCTTTAGACAGCTCAAGACCAAGGGACGGTTCGCCGCTGCGATTCAATATGGAAGATTTGAACTTCAAGGACGATAATAAAATAGTCCTGATGATGAGCGTTGTCGTAATGGCTTATGTACTATCTATTATCCAAGGGGTAAAAGAAACCAAAGAAAAGAAACCGCTCTATAAAAAATATCAAAACGGACAGCGGTTATTGGCAATCTCACTATTCAGAATCGGGTTGAGTAAATTGAAACAAAGTATCTGGAACTTGAAAAAGTTTATCGAATCATTAGATGAAATTTTCAGGAACAAACCTAAGCTAAATACTCTACTTGTCCAGTAGTATGTTAAATTACACCTAAATGTTTAACGATACCCAACTCCGCAATCTGCCCCATCAAAACAAATATCCCGGCACCAATCATGACCCCAGTACCTAATGATACAGAACTGATCAATGATATTTTATCTTCGTTCTTCTCTTTCATGATTTTTGATTACCGTAATATTTAGAAATGACACCTATCAAGAGTTACTTAGCAGAAGTATTTTCGGATGCAATTGAGGATTTTATACTTTTTTTATTCTTGCACAGTTCAAATGTTTTCAAAATAGAAAGGTATTTCAAGGTATTCCCACTTGAGTATAATGCTCCCTTTTTGCTTTGTGATAGGTTTAACTTCGAACGTTAGTCCTTCTGTAAGTTCTGCTCTTTTTATTGGCTTGATGTTTACCCTGAGTAGGTCGTTAGCCTCATTATAATCATCAGCTAAGTGCATATTCCAATCTTTACTAAGTATGACAGTCCATGTATCTGCATTCGGGATAGTAAACAACCCATACTTACCTTTAGGTATGACTTTCCCGTCAATTTTTACATCGGCTCCAAACTCAACCCAAGTAGCTTTATGAGCACCCGTTGCCCATACTTGGTTATACGCAACAAGGCCATTCCAAATATTTCGACCCCGTACACTTGGTGAGCCGTAATCAACATGCACGTGGTTGTCTCCAACCATATTCATTGTCATTTGTCTGGGGCTTTTGGGTTTTACGGCAGATTTTGAAGTATCTGCTTTGGCTTCGTGGTGTTCGTGCTGGGCAAAAGCACAAGTAGATAGTGCCAGTAAAAAATTTAACGCGATGATTTTTTTCATGATTTTGATAGTTTGATTGTTTTTTTTCGACTTATAAAAAACAGGGTAAAGCCTGAAATAATAGTGAGCAATCCGAATATTGAAAAAGCTCTCAGTAACCAATTTGAAAGATTATCTCTTGATTCGTAATCCATAGTGTGCATCATCCACAAAAAATCAAAGACACGCCATTTATTATTTCTGAACCTTTGAACTGTTCCGAATTCACTGGCTACATACACCGTGGTGTTAGATGGCAGGTCAAATGTCACGGCAAAAGCGGGTAAAGGTTGTTCGCGGTATTCGTGATGCCCGTTGGTCGATGTCAGGTATTCTACAGATTTGACGTTAGCACTAACCGATAAGGCATTTTTAGCAATCTTTACGGCTTCTTCTTTAGTTAAACCGTCTCTTAGTTCGCCCGAAACCGCATCGGCCAATTGCACTCTTTTACCCCGATCATGTTCTTGTGAGTAAATAATTTGATACGTTGGTTCGCCTAATATTTGTACCAAACGTGTGTCAAAAACATAATTGACGGTATCTTTCTCCTTCAACTTTTGAAAGACACCTGCCAGATTTGCGAATTCAACATTTCCCGAAATTGGATGGGTGTGGGCTTTCTGGTGATCTCCGTGTATTTCATCCATATCCGACCAACTAAAATACAGCCCCCCAATGGTCCAGAACAAAAACTGGATGCCTAACAAAATACCCATCCACCGATGTGTTTTACGGGTTTTCCTATGGAATTCTGCTTTTTTCATATTTTTTAGTGTGTCTTGATATTATAAAAGCAATGGTTATTGATGCTATCCTAACTACGCTTTTTATTTTGATGCAATTGTTTGCTTCACTGAGCCACAGGTTAGCATTTTACTTTTGAAAAGTGGGTTGCTTATTTCTTCAGAATCGCTGAGCCACGTTCCACCTTTGTTATCATTATACATCGGGCAATATTGTTGATAGAGCGGTTTCTCGTAACCTGCAATTCGTAGCAAGTCAATAAATTCCGTGTCCATTGACTCAAAGTGTTCAATTTGATGATCAATTTCGCTGTCGGCAATGTGTTCACCGTTTTCCTTGATGACTGCCAGTATTTCTTTACCTTTTTGTTGCTCCGCTTCGGGTAAAGTGCTTAAATCAAAATCAGTTGCTGCACGAGCTAATTCGTTTCCGGCAGATGCAGCGGCTTTCTCATCTCCGGCAACGAGAGCATTTTTTATTGATAGGTAATAATCTACCATTTGAGCAGTAGTAGCCGAATTTTCTAACAAATCGTGTCCTTCGGCGTGGTCGTCATGGTTCATCGAGGCGTGATCGCTATTTGCTTCGGATGAAGAAATGTCATTACAAGAAATGGCACTTAGGCTTGCCAGTAAGCTGAAAATAGGAATGATTAGTTTTTTCATTTGAGTTGTTATTTAAGTTATTTATTTGGAAACTGTATATAAAGCGACGGATAGTAAGGCCAACCAAAATACGTATTTCAATACCTTAATAATTGGTTTTGTAGGTTTGTCTTCCTCAGTTTGGCAACATTGTTTCATTTAATTGTTCTTTTCACCTCTCCACAAGTTAGCATATCCTGACCGTAATATGGATTCTGAACTTTCTTATCTTTACTTAGCCAGTAGGCACCTTTATTGTTATCTGCCATGGGGCAAAACTGAACAAATAACGGGGAGTCATTTACTCCGAAAGACTCGGTCAAGCTGATAAGATTTGCTGATACACCCTGAAAAGTTACACGTAATTCTTCTATGCTTTTTGCTTGCTCAACGTGTTGTAATTGCTTGGATAGGCTGCTACTTATTTTCATCCATGAGTTATGAGATGTACCCTTGAATATGCCCATGTTTACTTTACCTAAATCCTTTTTTAGTTGATTTGCGGCAGCCTTCGCTTTAATAAGGTCATCAGATACAAGACTATTTTTAAACGCTAAGTAGGTGTTTAGTATAGGAATTAGTGCCTTTTTAGCATCATTTGAGACACTTCCCGAAGCTTTTTTAGTTGAAGTTTCTGGTGCTGAACCCATGCCACCGTGCTGGTGGCCGGTCATCACTGCCGCCCCTTGTGGGTTCATCATACTTGGCTTGCCAGCCAATTGAGCGGCGGCATCAATACTGAACGTACCATTAACCGCAATTTCCTCTCCGGGTTGCAGGCCGCTTTCAATTACGTAGTTTTCGCCAAGTTCAGGCCCCAGGGTAACTTCACGCATCAGAAAGGCTACGCCTTGTGCCGTGGCGTTCATAATATACACAACCGAACGTTTACCCGTCCACATAACGGCGGTTTTAGGAACAACGATGCTTTCTGTATTCTTACTCAGTCTGCTTTCGAGTGTTGCACTCACAAACATTTCTGGTTTTAGCTTGGAGCTTCCGTTCTGTACTTCTACACGGGCTTTTGCAACACGGGTAACCGGATCAATGATTGGGTCAATGTAGTTGATTTTTCCTCGGAAGTTTTGACCCGGGAAAGACTCTACGGTGTAAGAAACAACATCACCTTTTTTTACCCACTGCATATCAGACTCATATATATCCAAAAGCACCCACAAGCGGGACAAATCAGCAATTTCGTAAATTGGTTCTCCTTGTTTTACGTAATCACCGGAATTTACCATTTTTTTAGTGACGTAGCCGGAAGAATTGGCTAAAATCGGAAATTGCTGAATGGCCTTACCGGTACTTAATATCTTATCAATTTGTGATATAGTCAGCTTCCAGTTGATAAGCTTCTTTTTAGCGGCTTCAAGCAGTTGAGGTTGCACGTCTTTGATTTTTTTCGCCTCAAATAACTCTTCCTGAGCCGTAACTAAGTCAGGTGAATAAACATAAGCTATGATTTGACCAGCGGACACGTAATCACCAGTAAAGTTTACTAATAACTTTTCTATCCTACCTGGCAAGTGAGAGGGTTGCGTAAAAACGGAACGTTCGTCAGTTTGCACTTTACCGTTTAGACGTAAAGATTTTTCTGCTTGTTCACTTCCAACAACCATTGTTTGCACCTTGGCTAATTGCATGGCGGTAGGTGACATACTTATTGCCATGGGGTCCATTTCCTGACTATCTGTTTCCAGCGGAATCAAGTCCATGCCACAAATTGGGCAGTCGCCGGGTTCTCCCTGTCGGATTTGTGGATGCATCGAACATGTCCAAACGCTTGGATCAGCAGCGTTGTCTTCCGTGTGGACATGCTCATCTTGGATTTGTTCGGTGGACGTATTGCCAAAAAGTAACCAGCCAAGCAAAACACCAATAAGTAAGGTAGTGCAACCAATTATTATCTGGGTTTTGTTAATATTCTTCATGTCAATTATTATTTTATTTAGCTTTGGCTGTTATATAATCTATTTCAGCCAAAAATATATTTACTTGATTAATAGCCTTTACCCGCTGTTTTTGGAACATTAAGAGTTCTTGTTGCATCCTGAGCAACTCTTCAAACTCTTTTCCTGAATTTCCGTATGCAGTAAGTAAAATATCCAACGATTGGCGTGTTACGACCGTCTGGCGATTGTACAGGTTAAGCAGGTCTTTTTGTGTTTCAAGATCATACCACAGCATTTCAAAGCGACTTTTTAGCTGGTTTGTGACATCCTTTTTTTCAAAAGCATAAGCCTCCTGCATGAGTTGTGCCTCCCGTTCGGCAGCTTTGTATTTTTCTTTAAAAATTGGTAAGCTGACGGAAACCATCGGCATCAGGATATCACGTCCGTTTTTAGGTAAATTCATATCGGTCCGCTTTCTGACCATGACATAATCCAGCCCCGCCCCAACTTTTGGGTAACGCTGTTTTTCTGCTAACAACTCCGCTTTTTTACTGGCTTGCCCTTGCAATTCAAGTCGTTGAATGTTAGGGTTGTGAACAAACATATTATCACCCTCGTAAAGCGGTATAACTGGTACCCGAAGAGAATCTTCGATGGTCAATACAGTATTTTGATCCCTGTTCATCAGAAGGTTAAGATTGGCAGAAAGCGGTTTTCTTTTTTTGCTTAAAATAAGCGTATCGGCAACTGCCTTTTTTAGCATTATATCAACCCGAAGTACATCCACCATACCTACTTTTCCGTTTTGAAATTTCACGTTGGAAATGATCTTATAAGACTCCAAAATTCTGATATTTTCTTTTCCTATTTTTAATAACTCTTCCAGTTCCAGAAGAGGGAAATAGATCATGGAGGATTTGTAATACAGTTGATTGCGATAATCCAAGAAGTTTTGAAACTTTGCCTCCGCCATGAGCGTGGCCATTTCTCCCTGAAGTTCTAAGGTTCCAAACCACGGAAACATCTGCGTTAGCGAGAACCTTGCCCTTTGTGGACCAACCCGCGTTTCTACTGGTGATATAAAATACCCGACGGAGAGGGTAGGTTCGGGCAAAGAGGTCACCTGAGCCGTTCTTTGCAAGGCAGATTCAAATTCCTTGTACTTTGATTGCAGACCGGGATTATTCTCGGCTATTATTTCAAAATATGCGGGCAAATTTTGCCCGGTAGCTCCTTTCGCACAAAGAATAAATAGGATGAAAGCAAATAACTTCATGAGTTTTTATTGTTTTTATTGTTTTTAATGACTGTTTCTCTCCAAAAAGACTGGAGGACAGGTACCACAAACATGGTCATGATCTGAATCGTCATTCCCCCAACGGTAGGTATTGCCATCGGGACCATTATATCAGCACCTTTACCGGTAGAGGACAGCACAGGCAGCAAAGCAATGATGGCAATCGCAGTTGTCATCATTGCGGGTCTCACCCGTTTCTTACCAGCCTCCAAAACTGCGTTTCTTACTTCTTGTATCGTTTTCGGTTTCCGCTCTTCAAATACCTGATGAATGTACGTTCCCATAATTACCCCGTCATCCGTGGCTATTCCAAAAAGAGCGATAAAACCAACCCAGACCGCCACGCTCAGGTTTATGGTCTTCACTTGGAATAAATCACGCATGTTAGTATCTGCAATCGAAAAGTCAAGAAACCACGTTTGACCATAGAGCCAAAGCATTATAAAGCCACCCGCAAATGCGACAAATACACCCGAAAAATGGATTGAAGAAGCTATGACCGTTTTAAACTGAAAATAGAGGAGCAGAAAAATGACTACGAGGCTTATCGGTATTACGATTGATAACCTTTTGATGGCTCTCACCTGGTTCTCGTAACTTCCCGAAAACTTGTAGCTTATCCCATCGGGTACGATCAGTTGCCCTGATTCTATTTTACCTTTTATAGCAGCTTGGGCAGCGTTTACCACACCTACTTCTGCGGCATCTTTTAACTTATCAAACAATACATAACCTACTAAGAAGGTCTCCTCACTTTTTATCATTTGCGGACCTCTCAGGTATTCAATATCAAGAAGCTGACCTAACGGAATTTGCGTTCCGGTTGGGGTCGGTATAAGTATCTTTTTCAAGGCTTCTGGATCATCACGCAGCTCTCTCGGATATCGAACCCGCACCGGAAAACGTTCTCTACCTTCAACGGTTGACGTAACTTTCATGCCACCTATGGCAGTTTCAATAGTTTGTTGGACATCCTCAACGCTTAAACCATATCGAGCGATTTGATCGCGGTTTATGTTTAGATGTATGTATGGCTTTCCAACAATACGATCGGCAAATACTGCTTCGGCTTTTACCGTTGGTACTTCCTTCAGGATACCTTCTAACTGCATACCAAATTTTTCAATGGTTGGTAAATCCGGACCGTAAACTTTGATACCCATCGGTGCTCGCATTCCCGTCTGTAACATGACCAGCCGGGTTTCAATTGGCTGCAACTTGGGGGCAGAGGTGACTCCGGGTATCTTAGTAACTTTGACGATTTCGTCCCAGATATCATCCGGAGAATTTATCTGAGAACGCCAGTTCCGGTAGAATTTCCCGCCTGGGTCTTTTACCATTTCTGAAGCTGTGATTCCCCTCCGCAATGCATCCTCGTTAGTAACGGAATCTCCGCTGGTAAGCATAAACCTACCCTCGCTGTCAATTTTAAAACGCTCCCTCTGACCGTCTTCATTTACAATATATTCGGGCTTATAGTTTATGATGTTCTCATACATTGACACTGGTGCCGGATCAAGTGCTGATTCCGTCCTTCCCATTTTACCGACCACCATTTCAACTTCAGGAATACTACTGACCATCATATCCAACTGCCCGAGGACCTGCCTGTTTTGCTCCACACCGGCGTGCGGCATTGAGGTAGGCATGAGCAGGTAACTACCTTCGTTTAGAGAAGGCATGAACTCAGAACCTATACCAGGAAAAAGTGAAGACGCCGACTGATAAGCACTCGTTTTTCTGACCGACTCACCCAAGAATCCGAACGTGCTGTCAAACCCTAACCAAGCCAAAACACCAAATAAAATAGTAAAGGCAGGTAGTAATAGAAATTTTCCCTTATTTACCAGACACCATTTTAGAACTGGCTCGTAGAAATAAACAATGGCCAAAAGTACACCAAGGATAAAACCAAGTAAGGCAACCACAAAAAGGAAATTGACGAATACTGAATTATTTACCCCAAGAGGCATCCATTCTTCAGTTAAAAAATAACCCGCCGTTACTACGGCAAGTGTAATGTTAATGTAACTTGGTATTTTAGCGTACTTCTCAGGCCACTTAGCTTCGAGTAAATTATTGATACCTATCAAAATAAGTACAACGGGAAGTGCTGTTTTAGTGTAAATAGTAAACACGATTCCAAAGCCTATAAAGGCCAGATTCCAAAGTCTCCGAACTCGTTTTTTGTCATAGTCGATACCAAAAATAAAGTAGGCTAAGGTGGGCAAAACCACTAAACCTAACGCAAATGAACCCAGCAAAGCGAATGTTTTTGTAAATGCCAATGGTCTAAAAAGTTTCCCTTCGGCTGATTGCATGGCAAATACAGGCACGAAGCTTACTACGGTGGTAGCTAACGCAGTTGTGATTGCTCCGGCAACTTCGGCAGATGCCTCGTAAATTACATTCAACAACTTTGCTCCGGTGGCATTTTTATTTTCGGGCATTTCCAGATGTCGGATAATATTTTCCACAAATACAATCCCTACATCCACCATCACACCGATAGCAATGGCAATACCGGATAAAGCAACTACGTTGGCATCAACGCCCGTATATCTCATAACTATGAATGTCATCAATACACCCACGGGTAATAAGCTGGAGATTATTATTGACGCCCGGAGATTGAGCAGTAAAACGATTACAACAATAATGCTGATTATTATTTCGTGGGAAAGAGCTGTTTCGAGCGTTCCTATTGTCTCGTGAATGAGCTGAGTACGATCATAAAATGGGATAATGGTTAACTGGCTTTCAGTACCGTTGGATAGTGTCTTTTTGGGCAGCCCCGGAGCAATTTCTTTAATTTTGCCCTTGACATTATTTATAACTTCCAAAGGGTTTGATCCGTATCTGGCTACAATAACCCCGCCCACCACTTCGGCACCGCCCTTATCAAGCAAGCCACGACGAGTGGCTGGCCCAAGGGATACCACAGCAATGTCTTTAACATGAATTGGTACATTATTTTGAACGGCAACAACTGCCTTTTCTATGTCTTCTACTTTTTTGATATAGCCTAAGCCACGAACTAAATACTCTGCTTTATTTATCTCGATTGTTTTTGCCCCTACATCTCTATTTGATTTTTGAACGGCCTGCATTACTTTGTGCAGCGGTATGTTATATGCTTTTAAAGCATCAGGGTTTACATCTATTTGGTATTCTTTAACGAAACCACCAATTGAGGAAACTTCCGAAACTCCTTCTACTGCATTGAGACCATACTTTACGTAAAAATCTTGTGCAGTACGTATCTCCTGTAAATCCCAGCCTCCAGTTGGGTTTCCATCTTTATCCCTTCCTTCAAGCGTGTACCAATACACCTGACCGAGGGCAGTAGCATCTGGCCCTAAAGTTGGCTGGACACCATCGGGCAATAAAGCTGATGGCAAAGAGTTGAGTTTTTCTAATATTCTTGACCTTGACCAGTAAAATTCAATATCTTCATCGAAGATGATATTAATCATCGAAAAACCAAAAATTGAAGAACTTCTAATGGATTTGACTCCGGGAATACCGAGTAAGTACGTTGTGAGTGGGTACGAGATTTGATCTTCAATATCTTGCGGTGAGCGTCCTGCCCATTGAGAAAACACAATCTGTTGGTTTTCCCCAATATCCGGGATAGCATCTACCGGAACAGGGTCTTTCGGGATAAAGTTAGTTTCCCAGTTAAAGGGCGACGTGGCAATCCCCCAAACTACCACCGTAATAAGTATGAGTACGGTTACTAACCTGTTTTCAAGAAAGTATTTTATTGTTTTATTGAGCATAATACACACTGATAATTGAACATTGAAAGAATTGTTCACGGCATAAAAATGCCGAAGCAATCGATACCCTTTCGAGAAACGCTATCGACTATTTTCAAGTGTATTAAATCAAATGAGGAAGCTCTGGTACAGGACTAATATATCCTGTTTGACCAGTGGAGGGGGGGAGGTAAGGTAATTGACCTGAACTTTTTGCGTACCTGACACACTAATCAGAAATGTGTTGGCGAAAGCCACAAAGAAAATATCATTCAGTTCAAATGCGGGGAATGGATTGTTCTGATTTTGATCAACCTCTACAACTTGGTGATGGTTTTGACAGCAAGATTGTTTATCAAATTGTTCATCATCATTATTGTTCGGCATTGGCATGCCACAATCAAGTAATTCCACACCCATTGAAATCGAGCTATCCACCGCCCTGCCTTCACAAAGGTGGGTATTAATAGCAAACCCCACACTGCTGAGCAGAATGATCGATGCAAGAAATATGGATATAGCCTTTTTCACTTGTTACAAATATAGTAAGAATGGTTTTCGTAATGTTACACAATTATGGATTATTATGAGGCGAAAACATTTTATCATAACGACCAGATGTAACATAGATCCTAAATGTTTAATGACACCCTATACTTCTAACAATCGAAGTTTCATTGTCAATTATAGTGACCGTTATCTTCACCAAGAGACAATTACCACAAGTTTTATCGAATCAACCGGCAATTACGTGATAGCTTCTAGTATCTTAAAAGCAAGAGGATTTGATGTATCTGGAGGATATGCAGCCATGGCAAAATCTTAGCTTTTTAAGACTACGGACTATTTATGCCTTAGTACTTTGAAATAAGGTTTTGAGTTTCTATTTGAATCTAAGAGGGCCAAACCTTCCGGTTTAGCCCTCTTTTGTTTTGGTCATAAAGATTAGATCAATAAGAAAGAATTATACTAGAAGCTTCCGACTTTGGTCTGACGGTCGGACCTATTAACCTATAAATCAAGTGAAAAATACTTTTCTAAACCACTCAGTCCTCACAAGCTTTAATTTCTGCTTTAAACGTATGTTGCTCTTCAACCTTAAAACCTGGCAACAGTAGAATTGACTTACCTGCTTCAAAAATTACGTACGTTTTCGGTATTGCCGCAGAATGACCAATGACTTTATTGGACTCAATGTTATTCACTGATTTAATGTGTTCAAAACCTGATACTATATTACGGTCAACTACCACATTCGGAAGAGCAACCGCCAGCTTTAATGTATCTACTGATGCACACCCTTTAGCGTTAGTATAGCTAAAGAAATACTCACCGCTGCTGGTATAATTATTCCCATTCCAAGTATATGATGTACAGGTAGAGGCTATTTCAGTGACATTTGTACTCTGGTTGATAGTTAGGTCTAAGGTATCCACAGAAGCACATATAGACCCATTGACATAATCATACGTATAAATACCGCTGCTTGTATATTCGGTTCCATTCCACATAAAAGGTAATTCTGAACTACAGAGTTCTTTTACAGTTTTATCGTTTGAAGACGTACCTACAGAAACGTTTACAGCTTGTGTTGCAGAGCATCCCAAAGAGTTGGTAGAAGTCACTACATACTGGCCAGAATTTCTTGGAAGTATATTACTTGGGTTCTGTTCATTAGAACCAAATGAGGCTGGAGCAGAGGTCCATGAATAGGTATGTTCAAGTTCTGCAATTCCCGAAACTGTCACATCATCTATAGCCCAATAAAAGCCTTTTTGAAGCGAAAAGTAATTAAACCTTAGCTTAACATCTGAAAAACCCAAGTAATCATTCATTGGAAGAGTCTCGTTTACGAAAGCGTTTGATGATCCTATAAATGTATTTTGATTACTATACAAGATGGTCCAGTTGGTGCCTCCGTCTACAGAGACTTCTACTCGTATTCTATCATTTGTTTGATAACCGGTGTAATACTGATTAAAATCCAGGGTAACCTCTTTTAAGCCAATAGTATTGAAGGTAGGTGACACTAATGAGGTATTTATTCGGGTCAAAGAACTGCCCTGTAAATTACTGCTGGCAATATAAAAGGGAGAACTATCAGGGCTATGAAATTCGCTATACTCCACATACCCATCTATTCTACGCGTCCAGGGTGAATGATAAATATCTCCGCCAGTATTGTCACTAAGTACAGTCCAGTTATTAGTTTGGGCGTTAAAATTCTCTTCCAAAAGGGTAATGGCTGTTTCAGAAAAAGCATTGGCCGTTAAATTCATCGGCTCATTCAAACACAGTACTGCATTATCAATATTAGCCGTTAGGCTGGTTACTAGTGGATTAATAGTTAAGTCAATAATTGCCGTACTATCACATCCTGCCCCATTATTTGTAATGAATTGATAAGTTCCGCTTTGGGTATAACTGACGCCATTCCACAGATAGTTTCCGCAGGCAGCTATACTTGAGAAGGAACTGCTGACTTGATTCACTGTAAGATTCAAAGTGGCTGAACTGTCACAGCCTGCTGCATTTACTAAATGGGCACTTTGGCTTCCAGCAGTTTCAAATAGTAGCCCGTTCCAAGTGTATGGTAATTCAGATGAACAGATTGAATGGTTAGATGTAGAAGCACTTATATCACCGGAAGTAAGTATCACAGAGGTAGTTCCGGTAGCAGAACAGCCATTAGAAGAGCTGGCAGTTAAGGTGTAAACCGTACTTTCTGTTGGTGATAGTCTTTTAGGGTTTGATATAGCTGAGAATACACCGGAAGTACTTGAAGACCAACTGTAAGTAATTGGGTATTCATTTACTCCCTCCACGGTCACATTATCTATCGCCCAATCGCCATATTTAGATTCAAAAACGTAACGAATCATCAAGGTCTCTTCTCCTAAAAAACTATCAAGAGATAACGTTGTTTTCTTGAATGCGTTTGGGAGTCCTTCAGATGCTGAATTATTAAAATATAATGGCAGCCAGCTGTTGCCTAAGTCTTTAGACACTTCCACTTGAAGGGTGTCATATTGGAACTCGTGGAAATGAAAGAAACTAAGTGAGGCTGCTGTCAATCCTTCCAAGCTAAAAACTGGAGACTCTAAGCTGGTTTTTAGAAGGGCTTTATCATAAGCTGTAGAAAAGTAAAACTGTGAATTGTCGTTACTATGTAGGCCACCTGAGTATCTGCTGTAGTTATTGTAAGCATCGGGACTAAGCGTCCAATCCCCAAAATCAATATCGCTTTTTGGTAAAATTTCCCAATTGAAAGTCTTCCAGTCATTTACCAAAGAATTAAAATCTTCTGATATCAAGACGAATGAATTCTTGGAATCGGGACTTGAAAACAAATCAACTTCTGTTCCCGGGCAAATAGTGTTATTACTTGCACTAACGCTTAAGTTTTTGACGTCTGCATTTATCTTTAATATTAAAGTGGCAGTGCTATCACAGCCTTTCGCATTCAAAGTATTGTAGGTATAAGTTCCACTTGAATTATAGTTATTTCCATTCCAAACAAAGGGTAAAAAGCCTTCACATACCTCCATTATAGTCTCTGAAGTTGTTGCCTTGTTTACTATCAGGTTTAAATTGGCAATGCTATCACAGCCTACTGAATTGGTCAATATCGCTACCTTACCGCCACCTTCTGTAAATGAAATACTATTCCATGTATATGGTAATGCTGATTCACAAATATTAAGGTTCGTAAATGACGTGCTGTTTGAATTCACGACTATGTCTGCTGTTTTTGTGGTAACACAGCCATAATTATTACTTATCGCTAATGAATACCTGGTACTTTCTTCTGGGCTAATGTTAAGAAGATTCCGGATAGACGAAGTAAAGTCAGTGTTTGAAGATGTCCAGCTATAGGTATTATTTAATTCGCTTTCTGCCTTTACGCGTACATTATCAATTGCCCAGAAACCATTTCCACTGGCATTAACATGAAATCTTAATTTAACTCTTGGCTTATTCAGATACCCATTTAAAGAAATCACTTGATTGGCAAAGTTTGAATGCGAACCAACACTATTTTCACTTTCAGCATATATTGTATTCCATGTAAGTCCATCATCCGTAGTAATTTGAACCTTGATTTCATCTTCAGAATTGTATTTCCAAAAGAAGTGATGAAAATCTAAATCAGCCGAGGTGTAATTTTGGGTACTAAAAAATGGCGACTCCAAATAGCCTTTGCCATTATTATAAGTGCTTTCTTCATTGATATACATCTGCGAGTTATCATTGGTATGCAGGTTATATATTCCAGCAAAATAACCATCTGAAACCAACTCCCAAGTAGGTGTTGAACTAGCGTCTTGTGTAGTTAAATTAATATCAATCCAATTCGAGGAGCTACCTTCAAAATCACTTTGATGTAAAGTACTATAGCCCGAACCATCAAAATTTGAGCTTAGATTCACCAAATCTCCATAACATACAGTTGAATTACTAATGCCTGCTGAACCAGCCAATGCCTCAGGACTTAGCTCAAGAATAACATAAGCAATGCTATCACAGCCACTATTACTTATTAGGTTCACAGAATGACTACCTGCTGAATTTATGCTTAAGCCGTTCCATGAAAAGGGTAATTCGCTGGGGCAAATTACCTCCCTTGTGTAGGAATATAGGGCATCAAATACAGTTAAACTTAAAGTAGCAGTACTGTCTGAACCTGCGGCATTTGTGAGTACGGCAGACTGTGTTCCTGCATCTGTAAATGTTAATCCATTCCATGTATAAGGCAACTCACTTTCACAAATACTTAAGTCGTTAACACTGCTTGTAGGTTTATGAACCTTAATACTTACCGTATCTGATGTAAGACATGACAAACCATTGGAAACAGCCACGATGTAGTCAATATCATCGGTAGGAGAAACCAACCCGGGATTTTGAGTACCCGAACTAAAACCTGTAGGTTCCGAAGACCATGAATAAATGAGGTTTTGGTCATTAGTTCCTTTCAAAATAACATTATCTAAAGCCCAGAAACGACCACCGTCTACTTTATAGTAAAACCGAATCTTAAGCTGTGCCTCGTTTAAGAAAGCATTTAAAGAAATGGTAGTATGAACAAATTGATTACCAGCACCCACATCAGTTGTGGCGGTGTATACATCAGTCCAGTTAGAACCATTGTCTGTACTAACTTGCACTTTGATAAATTCACCAGAACTAGTTCTAGCAAAAAATACTTGGTCAAATTCTAAGCTTAAATTATCGTAGTCAACGGGTTTAAATGATGGTGATTCCAATTTGACATCTGTAATATTTCCCGACCCAATTACTGCATTACTAACAATATAGGGCGAGCCATCTGGAGTGGTAATATTACCGATACCGCTTTCCTTAATTGTCCAGTCCGCACTGCTAACCTGAGCTCCAGTACCGTCATTCACCATCACCCAATTTTCCAAAGGCAGATTGAAGGTTTCATTAACAACTTTTGAATTTGCCGAAGAGGCTAATGTCACGGAACCTCCAAGGATAATTTCAGAAACCGACGATGAAGCTAAAATATCCAAAGGAAGTGAATTCACCTTTAAATTAAGCGTGGCTAGGCTATCACAACCCTGTGCGTTTGTTAAACTAACCACGCTAGAGCCTGACCTTGTCAAAGCAAGGCCGTTCCAGTTATAAGGTAATTCGTTTTCGCAAATGGTGGTATTGGTAATAGAGCTTGAAGTATTTAAAACCGTGAGGTTTAATGTAGCGTCACTCGCACATCCACCATCATCTACGATACGAGCCGTTTGAGAGCCTGTTTCATTAAAAGTAATACCATTCCATAGGTAAGGTAACTCGGTTGAACAAATGGTCAAATCTGTGCTGCTTACCTCTTTTAATACCTCCACCGTGATTTTCTTCTCAACTATACAACCGAGGCCATTGGTAGCTTGCAAAAAGTATTCTGTGGTTTCTGTAGGACTTACTTGGGATGTAGGACTAAGTTCAGAGGAACTAAAGCCAATTGGTAAAGAACGCCATTGGTAGTTTTCGCCAAGCGTAGTTCCTGTTATTTCTATATTATCAATGGCCCAATGCTGGCCAAAAGATCCTTTATAAACAAATCTCAATTTCACGGAAGACTCATCAATGAAATTGTTCAATACTACTACCTTATTTTCAAAAGCATTCGCACTACCAATGTTTGAGGAATGGTGCTGATATGCTAACTCCCAATTAGCTCCATTATCCTTGGTGATTTCAACCGAAATAGTATCGGTACTACTTATCTGTTTGAAATGATGATAAAAAGAAAGGGACAAGTCGGTGTAACCTACCGTGCTAAATACTGGCGACTCTAAATAGGTTAAAGTATTTGAACCCGCTCCTTGAGAATCACTATTACTTAAGTAAAATGCCGAATTATCATTACTTCCAAAAACTGTAGACTTATAGTCATAGGCATCTTGTTGCCTTTCCCAGTTAGCACTGGTAATATCCCCTCCCACGCTTTGATTGGTAGCAATCCAAAGTATATTGGCGTCATTAAGGCTTTCGGTCAAAATGCTACTTTTAGTCAATAGAACATTGCTTCCGCTCAGGTTCACACTATTCCCATTGCATATTTGAATATCACTGGCGGTAGCTAATAAACTTGTAGGAACCGGATTGATTTTTAAATTTAAAACAGCGGTGCTATCACACCCTAAATTACTGTTCAATACAACATTATAAATACCTTCCGCACCAAAACTTTGTCCATTCCAGGCAAATGGAAGAAGATTTTCGCAAAGAGTAACCGTTGTGGTAGAATGTGGAACATTAAATTCCTTAAGTTCTAAAACTACCGTACTATCGCAGCCGTTTAATCTAGTCAAATGTGCTGTTTGAACCCCTTCTTCTAAAAATTCAAGTCCACCCCAAGTGTATGGAAACTCCGATGCACAAATTGACTTACTCAAAGTGTCTGTGGAATTATTTACCGTCACTTCAAAAGAATTTGAAACAGAACATCCTAAACTGTTGGTTTCATTAACGCTGTAAGTGGTGGTTTCTAACGGCAATACCTTTTCAACAGGATTTCGCAATGCAGAGAAAACATCTCCACCTGCTATAGACCAAGCATATTGACTTTCTCTTAAAATTCCATTTATGCTAAACTTATCTATAGCCCACCAGCCACCTGCTTCGGCTTTAAACCTGAAACGAACCATTACCCTTGGTTCATTTAGGAAGTCATTCAGTTTCACTTTTTCAGCGTTAAAACTGTTCTCTGTTCCTACAGAAGACCTCTTAAGCAATACCTTACTCCATTGCACTCCTTCATTCAAAGATACTTCTACTGTAATACTATCATGTCGGTTAAAAGCTTTATAATAATGGTCAAAAGAAAGATAAACCGAATCAAAGCCAACAGTGCTAAATGAGCTAGACGTAAGCATAGTTTCGGTAGTAAAGTTCTGCGTCCTAATACCACCTGCCTGAGCATTACTATTACTGAGATAAAAGGAACTGGCATCTGGACTGTGTAAATCATAAGAACTGATGGTATGCCCATCACTTACGATCGACCATGAGCTATTTTCAGGAGAACCTCCTGTACTTAGATTTTCGGTTAGCATTCCTGTCTCTTGTCCGTCAAAGTTCTGCGTCAAAATATTGACCGCTAAGCTTGGACTACTGCTAGAACTTAGGCTAATAGAATCTGCACCGCATAGTATGGAATTGTCGACTGTTACAATAACATTAAGTGGAATTGGGCTTTCATTTATTGTAAGCGTTACTACACTGTCGCAGCCAAAAGTATTGGTCAGCGTTATAGTTTTAGAACCTGCTTCTGTGAAAGTTTGGTCTTCCCATACATAGGGGAAACTTTCAGGGCAAAGGACTAAATTAACCTGGCTATTTGAGGTAGGATTAACTTTAACGAATACACTATCTTCCGTAAAACAGCCTTCCGTATTTGCCGCCAAGACCTTAAACATGGTGCTTTCTTGTAAGTCCGTAATTTCTGGATTCTGCTCCGTTGAAGTGAAGTTTACGGGATTTGATGTCCAAGTAAATTTTTGCTTCAATAGTCCGGTAAACTTCACATTATCTATAAACCACCAACCTTTACGTCCTGTTTCATCAAATTTAAATCTGATTTTTACATTAGGTTTTCCAGCATAAGTATCAAGATTAACTTCGGTGGTACTAAACCCTAAGTAGGAACTTAGTGAGTAGACAGTAGACCAGCTTGCTCCATTATTGTCAGACGCCTCAATTTTTGCAGTTGCACCTAGATTTAAGAAATCTTGCTCAAAATTTAGTCTTAGCGTTTTATACGCTGAAGCATCTATAACAGGAGAAGCTAAAATGGTAGACGTCAAATTAGAACCAGATTCAATTATAGTATTTACTCCAATAAACTGTGAATGGTCACTACTGACCCTGCTTTGGTAACCAACGGCATCATAAAACTCCCAACCAGCATTAGAAGTGCTATTATTGGTAATTTTCCAATTAGCATTAGGATCAACTACTTTTGAAATTGTTACGTTATCAATAGCCCACCTTCCTCCATAACCGTCTACTATATGAACAAATCTTATTTTAAGTCCATCTTCATTTAAATAGTCTGTTAATGGAATTACTTTTTCTACGAACCAGTCTGATTGACCAATATTCCCTAATGTACTTCCTGTTTTGTTAGAATATTTATAGAGGCTTTGCCAGGTTACTCCTGAGTTTCTTGAAATTTCTACTTTGATAGAATCATAAGGCCCCGCCTCTAAAGTATGAAAGAATCTTAGCTCAGATGAAGTCACTCCAATGGTACTAAACTCGGGGGATTCCAGACTGACATTAGTTTCTACACCATTTGCAGCATCATAGGCATCGCTTAAATAAAATTGTGAGCGGTCATTACTTTTATATGTTCTCAAATTACGCCAGACATAGTTATCAGGAAACGTGGTCCAGGCTCCTTTTGCATCAGTATCCCGGCTGTTCAAATTACGCCTTTCCCAATCATTACTGATACCATTAAAGCCTTCATTTAGCAGCATGTTACTCAATGGTCCGTTGAACTTTTCTTCCAAGATTAACTGGGAAGCTCCGTCTGCTAAATTTGCCGTTAGGTTTATTAAATCTCCCGCACAAAGAATAGTATCGCTTGCAGATACTTCTACCAATGGAGAAACAGAAAGATTAATGACTGCCGTGCTGTCGCATCCTAAAGCATTGGTTAATACTACTGACTTGGTTGAACTTTCGGTAAAACTCAATCCGTTCCAAATAAAAGTGCCTAAGTCTGAAGAACAAATAGATATATTCGTTTCTGAAGAATTTGAATTTAGAACCAGATTAAGGGTCGCAATACTGTCGCAACCAATAGCATTTTGCGTTTCAAAAGTATAGGTTCCGTTTTCAGTATAGGTGATTCCATTCCAGAGGTATTCATTACAGGCTACCATATCTGTAACTGAAGTAGAAGATGCTTGAACGCTTAAAACCAAAGTTGCCAAACTATCACATCCCACACTATTTTTTAATATCGCGGTTTGAGTTCCATCTGCCACAAATGTTAGTCCGTTCCATTTGAAAGGAAGCTGCGAAGAACATATGGTTTGTGTGGTATTTGAAGTGGTAATTTCGCCTTCTTTTGAAATCACCTGAAGGGAACTGGTAGATTGACAGTTATCAATGTTTGTGACTGTTAGAAAAACTTCACTATTCTCACTACCCATCGTAAAGCTTGGGTCCTTTAAATTTGAATTAAAACCAGCAGGAACAGAACTCCAATTATATACTACATCAACAGCACCGGTAATTTTTACATTATCTATTGCCCATCTTCCTCCATAACCGACTGCTTTATGAACAAATCTTATTTTAAGACCATCGTAATTTAAATAGCCCGTTAATGGAATTACTTTTTCTATGAACCTGTCTGATTGCCCAATATTCCCTATAGTACTTCCTGTTTGATTGGAATATTTATAAATGCTTTGCCAAGTTACTCCTGAGTTTCTGGAGATTTCCACTTTGATAGAATCATAAGGCCCTCCATCGAAAGTATGAAAGAAACGTAGTTCGGAAGCAGTATAACCTTGGGTGCTAAATTCTGGAGATTCCAGACTAACATTGGTTTCAACATCCGTGGCAGCATCGTAAGCACTACTTAAATAAAACTGTGAGCGGTCATTACTTTGATATGTTCTGATTTCTCTAAACACATAGTTATCTGGGTACATTACCCATGCCCCTTTAACATCAGTATCTAAAATGTTCAAATTCCTACTTTTCCAATTATTGCTTATATTATTGAAGCCTTCCAATATCAGCTTAGCAGAATCATTCTTTAAAATAGGAGTCAAAGCAATCAGTGTTCCTTCGCAGGCTGTGGTATAATTGGTTTCAACAATTACATCTTCTGAAGACAATGAAAGGTTTAAAGTGGCAATACTATCGCAACCTACGCTATTGGTAAAAGTAGCCATCTGCGTACCCGGTTCTGAAATTGTTATTCCATTCCAAACAAAAGGAAAGTCAGCGTTGCAAATACTCTTATTAGTAGTAGAACCCGTATCTGAAACTTTTAGACTTAAAGTGGCGGAACTATCGCAGCCGAAAGCATTGACCAAAATGGCCGTTTGTCTTTCCGTTTTTGTAAAAGTTAGATCATTCCAAGTATAGGGCAATTGGGAAGAACAGATAGAAACATTTTGGAAGGAATAACTATCGTTTATTCCAAGATTTAGTGTTGCAAGACTATCGCATCCTACACCATTTACCAATTTAGCCGTTTTCACGCCTGCCCCCTGAAAAACAAGGCCATTCCATGTGTATGGAAGCTCAGATGAGCATACGCTCAAATCAGTAAATGAAGCACTACTTTCATTTACACTTACTGCTATTTGTTCCGTTGAAGTACATCCAAATTCGTTCATTCTAACCACTCTATAAGATGTGGTTTCTGTAGGAACAAAAGCGTCGGGATTTAGGAGATTTGAACTAAAGCCAACTGGCTCAGAACTCCACGTTATTCTATCAGGAATAAATTCTGTATGAATTTTAACATCATCAATAGCCCAAAATGATAAGGATGATGATCTAAACTCTGTTTCATAAACAAATCTTACTTGTAATTGGCTTTCGTTTACATAGTCGTCTAAGGGTATTTCCAGAAGAATGGGCTTATACAAACCGCTATTCCAATCGTTTAGTAAACTTGTCGAAGTGGTCCAAGTATTTTGATACTGATTTCTCCGCTCATATAGCTTAGCCCAGTCTGTTCCATTTTTTGAAATTTCTATACGGATAGCACTGTAGGCCTCAGTAATATTACCTGCGTATAAATAAGCAGTATTTAAACTAAGTTTAGCCGTCGCCATTCCTGCAGTACTAAATACGGGAGACTCTAAGGTACTTCTAGTAATGCCTTTTGAGCCGGTTGTAGTGTTACTCTGTAAATTGCTACTGACATACATAAAGGATGTTCTATCAGAAAACCGAATATTTTTGTCAGCATAGCCATTGTAATAATGTTTGTAGTTGTCAGGCTTTATATTCCAAGCTGCATTTTCTGGCGTACCCCCAATACTTTCATTTATTTTTCTCCAGGCATTAATACTGCCATTGAAATTTTCCTGAAAAGCTATGTATTTCGCGGTGTCTTGTACTACGGCATTGCCAGCGGAAAACAGATTAATGCTGTTTCCTTCACAAATGCTGCCGTTAACCGAAGATGATGCGGTTATTGGCCCAGCCTTTCTGCCAATTATTATATCTCTTCCATTATCACTCCCTTGGGTATAAGGTGAAGAGCCATTAACTCTCACACGATATTTAGATCCAGTTGGAAGGTTAGTCGGAATAATAGCTTCTATCTCCCCGCTTCGTGTCCCTAAAGCAGTTTTCAAAGGTACAGATGTGGCGAAAGAGCCATCCGGTTGACTTAATTCTAAAGAAAATTGATTGCCAGCATTAAAAGTTTTGCACCCAATAAAATAAGGTACCGTTATGGTTTGACCTTGGCAGACATTCTCCACCACACTCGCATTAATTTCAGTTGTGCTTGAATTATTTACAACTGTCCTTACGGTGTTATAATCATCTACCACGTTATTACAAGTGGTACCAGACGAGATAGCGGTAATGGTTATTAAAGAATTATCCTGAATGGTAGCGGTAGGGAAATTACCGCTACCATTTTCAAAATACATTTCTGCAGTTTTTCCATTAAAGGAAGGGCTAGAAGAGTTATAGGTAATTACATATCTACCATCAGGCATATTTTTTGAAAACACGGTTATTGTTGAGCTTCCAGAATTTCCGCATATTCTTGATGTTACTGGGGGAGATGTGAATTTGTAGATAGGGCAGGTATAATAAAGATTCACCACGCCATCTGCTCCTGTTCCGCCGTCTGTACCATAGTTAAACTCGTCTCCTGTTGACATATCAACACTATTAACCGCATAATTAAATAATGGCCTGACTACTCCTTTGATAATTGCGGCTCCTGGACCCAACAAAGCCATCTGGAAGAGTCTGCCAATATTATAAGTCTCCATACCACCTCCACCACCCCCGTTTCCAGGGTTTACGGCATTTTGAGTAGGGACACCACCATATACCATAGCCCAAAGTTCAATTGGAGACTGTCCGGGTCCATAACCAGAATTATCTCTAGGTATATTCTGAGAACCACGACCTATACCTCCATATTGTTTGCTAAGATCGCTTGAGAGTCCATACCATCCTAGATTTGCTAGTCCTCCATTTCCTCCATTTAAACCAGACCCACTATCGCCCTCGTCTGCATAAGGATAGCAATACCTTGATCCTTTAAGTGTACCATGGGTACTTCCATTTACTGTAGCATTTGATGCTTTAATAGAAAAACTAGTTCTCTTATTTGGTTGAATCCGATGATCACCATTCTCAAAATACCAATTCTGCCCTTTTGGTACCCATGCTGTATGACCACCAAATAAATCGCCCTCAATAGCTACATTTATTTCATAACCATTTGCACCATCTACATGATCCCATGTCAAAAGTGCACTCCTACTGTCTAAACCATAAACCATAGGATTTGAAGGCAGTCCAATAATGTTGGAACCAGGAAGAGTGGCAAATTCAGTATATTGGTAAATATTTCCCGAAAAATCTGATCTAATCCTGCAATCGTACTTTGTATTTGGCAGTAAACTGGTAATATTTCTGGAAAATATATAGCCCGTAATTGTTGTTTCAGGCAGGATTATCCAAGTAGAAGACGAGCTGGCTTTATATTCAAGCGTGTAGTTATAATCATTATACCCAGGCGTATATTTATAATTACCACTATGGGATAATAATGTGGCATTTATTGTAGCACTATTAGTAGAAATATTATCAGAACCTAAGGTGAATGGCGGAAGTAGCATAATCGATGGTAAAGTGGGGATTGTTGTAAAATAACCACTAATGGTATTCGGGAAGGCTTTTAAAGAATACCTCAAATCTGACGTACTTGGCCTCTGGTAACCCGTATACTTATACGTAGCAATGAGTTGGAATTCATATTCCGTGTCTGCCCGCAAATTGTTAATAGTAATGGAAGAAACACTCGTTTCCTGAGAAAGAGAAGTAGAAGCATCACCTGAAACAGGCTTATAAACCACAATATAGCTAAAAGCCCCCGGAAGATTGTCCCAGTTTATCGAAACGAACCTATCAGTCTCGGTGTGTACTTCTAGACCGGTAATTTGAGGCCAAACCTGTCCGCTACAATCATAACTTGGTAAAGTATTTTTACCCGCTTCTCCTCCCGAGAAATTACCACCATTTCTATCTTTAAAGGAATACCCTCCTTCAGCCCTTACTAACAAGTTAGTATGATCGCCAAAACTAGATGCAGTACCATCTCTGCCTTCACTTGCTGTATCATTACTTGAATTATAAACACCTTTAGCCCCTCCTTTACCTACTATAACTGAGTATGTTTTATCTTTAATTACTGAAACTCTTTTTCCTGCCCAGCTACTCGCACCACCACCGGATCCAGATTGCCTAATATCTTCATTCCCATTTAGTTTATAACCACCAGCATTACCACCAGCTCCGCCACCCCACATAGAAACGCCTACTCTATGTACACCAGCACCAAAGATTACTTCTTTGTTGGTATTGATTGTTTCTGTTTTAAATTCGCTAGTTTGGGCGAAAGAGGTATTAATGCCTAAAACTGCAATAAGTAAAAATGTACGGATTGAATTATTTCTTAGTAATTCGATAGTTAGAGGTGTATTCATATTAGTGTTTATTAGGATAATTTTTGTAGGTATTTTTTGAACCTCCTATTCGACATTTTCAATCATCGAAACGTAATTTTGAGCAACCTTATCATTGTAAATTATAGCAATTTTAAAGACTTTAATTTT
>JBLHXM010000034.1:0-28854 GCA_047630395.1 Dokdonia sp. | reverse complement strand
GGCTGGAGATGCTCGGTATAATGATCAGTTTCCAGATGCTCTTTCGCCGGAGCATAAGGCCAAAGTAAAAGCCTATTATACCGCCTATAAAGAGGCACTTGCAAACTATCTAGATACAGATCTGAGTAAAAGTGAAAAAATGAGTAAGTCTATACTCACCTGGGATTGTGATGTCAATCTCGAAATGCTGACCTATCAAAAGGATTTGATGCCTATTGATCAGATGTGGTCTCCGCACTTAATGATGGGCCAACTGGCAAGTGGCGCGAGTGCACAACCTTTCAAAACCGCTCAAGATTATCGCAACTGGCAAAAACGCGTGAACGGCTACCTTGATTGGCTTAATAGCGCAGAGAAAAACATGCGCAAAGGCATGACAAACGGGAATGTACTCCCTAAGTCTTTAATCAAGAAAGTAGTGCCTCAAATGGAAGCGCTCGCAGGGGCTGATATTCAAAAACACTTATTTTATACGCCCGTGACAAATTTCCCGGAAGGGATCTCCGAAGCAGATCAAAAAGAGATTACGGAAGCGTATATCAAAATGATTACAGAAAAAGTCGTTCCCGCTTACGCGAAAATGGCCACTTTTATGAGCACAGAATACATGGAAGCGGGACGTGAAACTTCTGGTTTTGCAGACCTTCCCAATGGTGACAAATACTATGATTTTGCGATCAAGTATTTTACAACTACAACCATGACCGCCGATGAGATTCACAAATTAGGATTGAGCGAAGTAGCTCGTATCCGTGGAGAAATGGAAAAAATCAAAGAGGATGTTGCTTCAAAGGTGACCTAAAGGCCTTTTTTGATCACGTACGTAACAGCAAAGACCTTATGCCTTTTAAGACACCGGAAGAGATCATAGCCAACTTCAACAAAATGCATGCGACTATGAAGCCAAAGGTAGATGAGTTGTTTAGCTTACAACCCAAGACCCCTTTTGAAGTACGCCGTACCGAAACCTTTAGAGAGAAATCGGCTAGCGCCGAGTACAATCCAGGTTCTTTGGATGGTACGCGTTCTGGAATTTTTTACACCCCCATTCCTGATGCTTCCAAGTACAATGTGTACTCTGACGAGTCGTTATTTTTGCATGAGGCTATTCCTGGGCATCACTTCCAGATCTCACTCACCCAAGAAAGCACCGAATTGCCACAATTCAGAAAGACCTTATGGTATAGCGCTTATGGAGAAGGTTGGGCTCTATATACAGAATCCCTTGGAAAAGAATTAGGATTATACACAGACCCATATCAATACTTTGGAATGCTAGGCGCAGAAATGCACAGAGCAGTTCGCCTTGTTGTGGATACTGGAATTCATACGAAAGGCTGGACGCGCGAAGATGCCATCACTTATTGCTTAGACAATGAAGCTGAAAGCGAAGCAGGTATCACCTCCGAAATTGAACGCTATATGGCGATGCCAGGACAGGCGCTTTCGTATAAAATTGGACAGCTTAAAATACGGGAGTTACGCGCCAAGGCAACAGCAGAACTCGGTGAAAAATTTGATATTAGAGAATTCCACAAACAAGTTTTAGAAACAGGATGTATTCCTTTGGCTTTGTTAGAAGACAAAATAAATACTTGGATTGAGACTAGTAAATAGCCAGTGCTTTTTGATTTACTTTTTAATAATGCGTTTGGTAACAGACGCATTATTTTTTTGAATAGGGTTACCTCCGCACAAAAGAAATCTAATTTTAAGCGTTCCTCGTATAAGTGTATCTTTATATTTCTAAAAATCATCAATCATTCTATCTATAAAGAATGTATTGAAAAGTATATTCCATATGAATAAAAAAATACTACTACTCGGCTCAGGAGAACTCGGTAAAGAGTTTGTCATTGCAGCACAGCGCATTGGACAATTTGTCATTGCTGTTGATAGTTATGCAAATGCTCCTGCGATGCAGGTAGCGCATGATTTTGAGGTCATCGATATGCTTGATGGCGATGCCTTGGATACCATTGTTGCCAAACACAAACCCGATTATATCATTCCCGAAATCGAAGCCATTCGCACAGAACGCTTGTATGCGTATGAAGAGGAAGGTTACATTGTGGTTCCGTCGGCGAAGGCCGCCAATTATACAATGAACCGAAAAGCGATTAGAGATCTCGCCGCAAAGGATTTAGGATTAAAAACGGCCAATTATAGATATGCTGCTTCCGCGAAAGCGCTACACGAAGCAGTTGCTACCATTGGAATGCCATGCGTAATAAAGCCCTTGATGTCCTCTAGCGGAAAAGGGCAATCAACCATCAAAACTGAGGCTGATATCCAAAAGGCGTGGGACTACTCTCAAGCAGGTTCCCGTGGTGACGTAGCCGAGGTAATTGTTGAAGCCTTTGTAAACTTCAATTATGAAGTCACCTTATTGACCGTTACACAGCTAAACGGCCCAACACTATACTGTCCGCCTATCGGCCACAGACAAGAACGTGGTGATTATCAAGAGAGTTGGCAACCCGCTCCTATGGATTCGAAACACCTAGCGACTGCACAGGAAATGGCCCAAAAAGTAACAACTTCCTTAACAGGAGCTGGCTTATGGGGTGTTGAATTTTTTATTGCCGATGATGGCGTTTACTTTTCTGAGTTATCTCCAAGACCGCATGATACGGGCATGGTTACTTTAGGAAATACCCAAAATTTTAATGAATTTGAATTGCACATTCGGGCGGTATTAGGCTTACCCATTTCAGGAATTACCCTAGAACGTATTGGTGCAAGTGCCGTGGTATTGGCTTCTGATCATTCAGATGCGCCAAGCTTTGAAGGCATTGAAGTGGTTGCCGCGGCACCTAAGTCCGATTTCAGACTGTTTGGAAAACCAAGCGCACGCCCGTATAGGCGTATGGGAGTTGTCGTTACCTATGACGGACTAGATGGTGATATAAAAAAAGTCACACAAAGAGCCAAAAAATTAGCTAGCAAAGTGAAAGTAATTATATAAAAAGCACACTATACACATGAACACATCGTCATGAAAGCATTCTCTGTCATACTTATAAGTTTCCTCCTATTACTTTCTTGTGACCGAGACAAGGGAGAAGTATCACCTTTAGACTTAAATGGAGAAGGAACGATTACCGGCGTTGCAAAGTTATTTACCGGCAATGGTAATGGCCTTGTGAGCAGCGGAATGAGTGTGACCATTTCTAACATTGATCCACCTATCACGTCAATCACCAATGCTGATGGCTTTTACACCTTACAAAATGTTCCATATGGTATTTATGACTTATCCTTTGAAAAGGACGGGTTTGGCACTTTTAAAAAAGGAGACATTGTACATACGGATCCAGAAACAATTATCCAAGAACGGGCTTTTCTAGGCAAGAAATCGACGACGTCAATTACTCAAATGCAGATCACAACTACGGACACCGAGGTTACCATTTCGTATCGTACAGATCCTCCATCTAGTGATGCGAATGTTCACTTTGCGCGTATATTCTTCCACACATCTTCTGATGTAAGTGACAATATTCAAAGTGCTTTTACCAATGTCATTTTCACAAACAGGACTCCTTTCAACGCCGTATTTACCTATGAACAAATTCAGGATTTTGGAATTCCACCAGGTGCGACGGTATACGCACTGGCTTATGGGGAGTCTTTTTTTAGTAATTATTACAAGGACCCAGAATTTGGTATTGACACCTTCCCTAATCTAAATCAAAATACGACGACACCAGTATCTTTTGTAATTCCTTAATCTCTAATAAGAGGTAATGTACTGCACCTTAGCAAGCCCTCTTGTTTGGCGATTTCGGCATAGGGAACTTCTTCTACTGTGATACCATGACTGCGTAACCAGGCATTCAATCGTGTAAAATTACGCTCGGAAATCACAACGTCCGGAGCAATACTAAAGATATTGCTATTCATATTATACATCTCGTCTTTAGTGATTTCGAAAACATTTTCTTTACCAAACAAATCTACTAACCACTCATATTCTTCTTCTTTTAAGAAGCCATTTTTATGAATGATCGCCTTGTCAGTACCTACCGGCTGAAAACAGCAGTCCAGATGTAAGGCATTCTCCTTGGGCTCTGTATTGTGTTTGCGTAATTCAAAAGAAACTACTTTCTTTTGGGGGAACAAGTCGGCGAGGTATTGCACTGCTTCTATATTAGTGCGTGCTGTGATATAGGAAGGATAATCATCTCCGGTATAGGTGCCTACAAAAATATAATCACCACAAGGCATTACATCACCGCCCTCTACATGTGCATCTTCCGGCAACCTAAACACTTGGGTAGCGGGCACTTGATCAATTACGTATTGAATCGCATCAATCTCTCGCTCACGATCCGGTAGGATATTTGCCTTGATGAACTTATTATCAATAACGAAACCAATATCTCTGGAGAAGATCTGATTGTAATCTTGTATAATTTCTGGACGAAAAACCTGTACATCATACTTCTTAAAAACAGCAGCTACCGCTTCCATTTCTTGCACCATGTCTTCTTCTTTAGGATAGGTACCTGCTACAATATGCTGGGCTGATTTTGGATCGTACGCATCTTCAAGTTGAGGAATAGGACCACAACTTTTGGCGGTTCCTAGTACTACTGCCCGGAGGCGAGCTGTTTCGTTCTTAACGTTTAATTTGAGCATGCTGCGAAGATAACGAACGCAGTTTTCATGTCAAGTATATTTTAGGCTTGTTCGCTGCAGAATGTAAACAATCCTGTTTTGCTTTCGCAAAAATATCAAAAAATCAGATTATTTGATGGGAATCCAAACGTACTCTTCAGCGTCTGGGTGCCCTTGACCGAGGTATTCTCGAGGCATCTGTTCAAAATGAGGTCTATCATCCAACTGTTCCCCTGACTTTGGCAACCATGTTTCATACATATACTGAGCAAAAACATGAAAGTCATTTGCGGTTCCTTTATATGTAAACACAGCCCAACGACCAGCAGGAATGTGCAATACTTTCATATTTAATGGAATATCGCTAGCTATGCTAACTTCCACTCCCGCCCATTTTTCAAAAACGGTGAAGGGCGTGAAGAGTTCCTTCATAAAATCATGATCGTACACCTGCACAGAAAAACTACCTGTTGACAATCGATGGTGTACCTCTTTTATTCTTGGAGCAAAACTCTGCCAAAGGGCTGTTATTCTATTTTCTGCAAGATGGGTCTCAATGCACTGCCCGACGATTAGTCTTGCGGCTGTTTTTTTTATTTCTGGAATGGATCCAAGGAGCGTTTTCACGAAAGTGAAAGTACAAAAGAACAAGTTAAAAAAAAAGAGCGCACTGTGAAGTGCACTCTTTGTATTGGTATAATTATAAGATGGTTATCTTTCTGACACTTCTTCAAATTTGCGAAGATTCTCTCCAGTATACACTTGGCGTGGTCTACCGATAGGCTCTTTATTTTCGCGCATTTCTTTCCATTGAGCGATCCAACCAGGAAGGCGACCTAGGGCGAACATTACGGTGAACATTTCGACAGGTATATCGAGTGCTCGGTAAATAATTCCAGAATAGAAATCTACGTTTGGATATAATTTACGATCTACGAAATACTGATCTTCCAAAGCTTCTTTTTCTAAACCTTTGGCGATATCTAGTACTGGGTCTTGAACACCCAATTTATCAAGTACATCATTAGCAGCTACTTTGATGATCTTTGCACGAGGATCGAAATTTTTATATACTCTATGACCAAAGCCCATCAAGCGGAACGGATCCTCCTTGTCTTTGGCTTTTCCCATATATTTTTTAGTATCACCGCCATCTTCTTTGATTGCTTCAAGCATTTCGATCACAGCTTGGTTTGCTCCACCATGAAGTGGCCCCCAAAGTGCACAGATCCCGGCAGAGATAGATGCAAAAAGACCTGCATGCGACGAACCAACCATACGCACTGTACTTGTAGAGCAATTCTGCTCATGATCTGCGTGAAGAATCAGTAACTTATCTATAGCATCAATAACCGCTTTATCTACCTTATATTCTTCATTTGGCTTTGCGAACATCATCTTATGAAGATTTTCTACATACCCTAATGAATTATCTCCATAATCTAGAGGCTGACTCTTTTTCTTACGCATTGACCAAGCCGCTAGGACTGGGAATTTTGCAAGTAGCTTTACGATGGTTTGATACATTTCCTCTTCAGAGTCAACATTTACTGATGTTGGATTAAATGCGATCAGTGCTGAAGTCAATGCACTCAAAACACCCATAGGATGTGCAGACTTTGGAAAACCATCTAAGATTCTCTTCATGTCTTCATCTACATGTGATTCAGACTTTATATCTGCATCAAATTTAGAGAGTTGTTCAGCAGTAGGCAGTTCACCAAAAATTAAGAGAAAACATACTTCAAGGAAATCGGCTTTATCGGCGAGTTCTTCAATAGAGTAACCACGGTAACGCAGAATTCCTTTTTCACCATCTAAGAAAGTGATGGCACTTTTACAAGAACCTGTGTTTTTATAACCTGGGTCGATTGTAGTCAAACCTCCAGTGACCCCTCTAAGCGTTTTTATATCGATTGCTCTTTCTTGCTCTGTTCCTGTAATTACAGGAAATTCAAAGCTCTTTCCGTCTATGGTAAGTGTTGCCTTATCTGCCATTGTTATTCATAAGTTTTTGGTGCGTATTCTATTTTTAATAGGAATGCTAAATTACAACAAAACAGTCGTTATTTTTAACAATTCCATACTGGATATGGGTTAAAAAAACCATAAAATATAAGAAAGGAGCTTTCATCTTTCATAAGAAAGATGAAACATTATCTACAGGTTTATGCAACAAAAGAAAAGTGAGGGCATAAAAAAAGGGCCTGCACCATAGCACAAACCCTTTTACCCAACTTCAAAAATAAACTTCAGAACTTCCGAAGTATGCTTAAAAAAGAGCGAATGATCCACATAAAGCTTCAACGACTCGCCCTTTTACCCAACTTAAAATCATCTTTACACTTGTTCTTTAATAACAACTAATCCTAAACGTTGGGTATGAAGTCTTTAGAAAGAAGCGATTTAAAAAATCCAGCTCCGGTAATACGGCAATATCACCTTTGCAATAGAAAATCAACATCAAATCGCAATAGGCTCTTTATTATGAGACGTTCATTACATTTGGGATTAGAAAAGTACAGAAAAACCACACTCCCAATTACATATACAAGTAGTATTTTTCTTACTTATGTTAAAATAAATTATATACAACTGATTATCAGTATATTGTATGTTTATTTATTTTTAATTACGCTAATATAATGGTGCAATTTTCCTTAAAAAGATACAATTCACACTTCTTTCATTCATGATTAAAAGCAAATAAACCTCAAAATATTGTTTTTCGTCGATGAAATTCATAAAAAAACCTCTCAAAGTGAGAGGTTTTTATTTTTTATCGCAATGAATACCTATAGCTTAAAAGCATTCTTTCCAGGAAAGTAAGCCGTCGTTCCCAAAGCTTCTTCAATACGCAGTAGCTGATTGTATTTTGCCATTCGGTCAGATCTTGACGCAGATCCCGTTTTTATCTGTCCTGTATTTAATGCTACGGCTAGATCGGCGATGGTATTATCTTCAGTTTCACCAGAACGGTGAGACATTACGGAAGTATATCCAGCGTTATGCGCCATATTTACGGCTGCAATCGTCTCTGTAAGCGTTCCTATTTGATTTACCTTGATCAGTATAGAGTTTGCAATACCATTCCTAATACCCTTCGACAGACGCTCTACGTTGGTGACAAATAAGTCATCCCCTACCAGCTGCACCTTATCTCCAATTTTATCGGTAAGATATTTCCAGCCATCCCAGTCATTTTCATCCATACCATCTTCAATAGAGATAATTGGATAGTTTGCTGCCAGTTCCGCCAAATAGTCTGCTTGTTCTTCACTTGAGCGAATTACTCCTGTTGCTCCCTCAAATTTTGTGTAATCATACTTTCCATTCACATAGAATTCAGCAGCTGCACAATCTAAAGCAACCATCACTTCATCCCCCCATTTGTAGCCTGCATTTTCAACAGCCGTTTTAATAGCGTCTAATGCATCTTCAGTTCCTTCTAGTTTAGGTGCAAATCCTCCTTCATCTCCAACCGCAGTACTTAATCCACGATCGTGTAGCACTTTTTTCAAATGATGAAAAATCTCTGTTCCCATTTGCATAGCATGGGTAAAGTTTTCTGCCTTTACTGGCATTACCATAAATTCCTGGAAGGCGATAGGCGCATCACTGTGTGATCCTCCATTGATAATATTCATCATAGGCACAGGCAAGGTATTTGCACTTACTCCTCCTATATATCTATACAAAGGCATATTGAGCTCAGCTGCTGCAGCTTTCGCGCAAGCTAAAGAAACACCCAATATGGCATTGGCACCCAACTTTGATTTGTTGGGAGTACCGTCTATTTCGATCATGGTTTGATCGATATAGTTTTGTTCAAAAATCGAAATCCCCAAGAGCTCTTGTGCAATGATGCTATTGACGTTATCCACTGCATTTAAAACTCCTTTCCCCATAAAGGCCTTTCCGCCATCGCGAAGCTCTACAGCCTCATGCTCGCCCGTAGATGCTCCAGAAGGAACAGCTGCTCTACCCATTACTCCATTTTCAGTATATACGTCGACTTCAACGGTAGGATTCCCTCGTGAATCTAAAATTTGTCTCGCGTGAATATCAATTATCATGCTCATAATTTTGTATTTTTTTGATTCTCAAAGATACAGTTTGTCTTGTATTCATCCTTGTCATTTATGCTATTGTAGCGATAACGTTTTCGTCATTCAACAGTCCATTCCCTTAGTTGATTCATGAATATCCGCAAATTTTTGCAAAAAAAATCCCCGTTAAAAACGGGGAAGATTTATTAGACAGTGACTTTACCGATATTTTCGATAAACTGATCGAAAAGGTAGGTGGCGTCGTTAGGTCCTGGACTTGCCTCTGGATGATATTGCACCGAGAAACAATTTTTACTTTTTAATCGGATTCCTGCCACAGTGTGATCATTAAGGTGCACATGCGTTATTTCTACATCAGGATGGGCCTCCGTTTCTTCTCGATGGATTGCGAAACCGTGATTCTGCGATGTGATTTCTCCTTTACCGGTTAGTAGGTTTTTAACAGGATGGTTAATCCCTCTATGTCCATTGTGCATTTTATAGGTAGAAATTCCATTTGCTAAGGCAATTACCTGATGCCCTAAACAGATTCCAAACAATGGTTTATCTTCTGCAATGATATCTTTTGCTACCTGAATTGCGTTTTCCAAAGGCTCCGGATCCCCTGGTCCATTTGACAAGAAATAACCATCTGCGTTCCAAGCACTCATTTCTTTATAGCTTGTATTATATGGGAACACTTTGATGTAGGCACCTCGTTTGGCCATGTTGCGAAGGATATTACGTTTGATACCAATATCGAGCGCTGCTATTTTAATAGGCGCCGATTCTTCTCCAAAAAAGTAAGCCTCTTTGGTCGACACTTTAGACGCAAGCTCGAGACCATTCATACTCGGTACTTCAGCAAGCTTAGCCTTAAGACCTTCTATATTATCAACATCCGTCGAAATTACTGCATTCATAGCGCCATGATCTCGAATATAAGCCACGAGTGCCCGGGTATCTACATCCGATATCGCAAAAAGTTTATGCGTGTTTAAAAATTCCTCTAAGGACTCTTGAGCATCTTGTCGCGAATAGGTATAGCTAAAATTACGACAGATCAGGCCTGAAATTTTTACACCATCCGATTCAGTTTCCAAATCTGTCGCTCCATAGTTGCCAATATGGGCGTTTGTGGTTACCATGAGTTGTCCAAAATACGAAGGATCCGTAAATATTTCCTGGTATCCAGTCATTCCCGTATTGAAACATACCTCCCCAAAAGAGGTTCCTTCTTTATCACCAACTGCTTTCCCGTGAAAGATAGTTCCATCTGCGAGTAATATAAGCGCTGGGCGTTTGGTTTGATATTTCATATATGCTATTTAGATAAGGTTTGTCTCTATATATTCACATGTCACTACATGCAAAAATACTTCAAAATTTGCCAAAAAAAAAGGAGCAATTAAGCTCCTTTTTATAATCTGCTCAATACTTATAATGTATTGTAGTATGTTGCTATTTTTTGTAAGTCACGCTCATTTTTAAAACTGAGTCTATTCTTCTTAGCAAACGCTTCCAATTCGCCAGCCTTTTTACCAGCTAGTTTCAAAACACTCGATTTTTTCAGTTTCATCTTCTTGAAAGATTTTCCTTTTTTCATATAGTATTTGTCTTTCAAAACATACTTATCATTTGCTTGAGCCAACATAGGATTCGGATTTCCTTCCTTAATATCTAAGGTGTAGTCCTTATATATTGAGAAGTCCTTAGTTTCAGCAATCACTTCAAAAATACGATATCCTCCTTCTACTGGAGAATAAGAATTCTTAAACGTGCGATTGTTAATAAGCACTCTATCTATATTGGTATAATCAAAAGTAAATATAGAATCTCCATTAATTCGAGCTTCAATGGTGTTTGCCTTCGCGTTAAAGTTCACCGTATTTACTTTATACCTTTTGTTTTCTACCGTTTCAATGATAGCACTGTTTTTCCAATTATCAAAGAGATATACACTCCCGACAACACCTCTAGGTGGATTATAAATAACACCATGCCCCCCACTAAAACCAACCCCTTGCGATGCAAGGGCCACGAGGCCGTTATTGTTAGCAGCTACTGCATCTCGATCTTCTTGAGCCGATGCAAAAGCGATCATTCCTAAAGCTGCAATTAAAATTATCTTTTTCATATACCTAGCTTATTTAAACTGTCGTTGGCAAAATATTTGCCAAACTAATTATCTGACGTAAAAATAAAAAAAGGGATTTACCTTTCAGTAAATCCCGATACTATTTAACCTTTTTCTAACAAGGGTTTACTCTTCTTCGTTAGAAGCTACCGGTGCTACAGGTGCATCTTCCTTCTTTGTCTTACCACGACGAGTAGACTTCTTTTTAGCAGGTTTTCCAGCGTTGTAGATTTCATTGTAATCTACAAGTTCGATCATTGCCATATCTGCATTATCTCCAAGACGATTTCCAAGCTTGATGATACGTGTGTACCCTCCTGGACGATCCCCTATTTTAGGCGCAACGTCCCTGAACAATTCAGTAACGGCATCTTTTTGGCGAAGACGTGCAAATACAAGACGTCTATTGTGCGTTGTATCCTCTTTTGACTTTGTCACAAGAGGCTCAACAAATTGCTTCAGCGCTTTTGCTTTTGCAACAGTAGTATTGATTCTTTTATGTTCAATAAGAGAGCAAGCCATGTTTGCAAGCATAGACTTTCTATGAGCAGTCTTTCTCCCTAAGTGATTAAATTTCTTTCCGTGTCTCATTGTTCTAATTATTTATTCGCTTTCGCGAAAGCGTACACATCAGTACTAGTCTTTATCCAATTTATATTTTGCAAGATCCATACCGAAGTTTAAACCTTTCACATTCACAAGCTCTTCCAATTCGGTCAATGATTTCTTACCGAAGTTTCTAAACTTCATTAGGTCATTCTTATTATAAGAAACAAGATCTCCTAATGTTTCAACCTCTGCTGCTTTCAAACAATTAAGCGCACGTACAGAAAGATCCATATCGATAAGCTTCGTTTTCAGCAATTGACGCATGTGAAGTGACTCTTCATCATAAGTCTCCGTTTGTGCAATCTCATCAGCCTCCAAAGTAATACGCTCATCAGAGAAAAGCATAAAGTGGTGGATCAATGTTTTTGCCGCTTCAGTAAGTGCATCTTTAGGATGAATAGAACCATCAGTACTGATTTCGAATACCAATTTTTCATAATCGGTTTTCTGTTCAACACGGTAGTTCTCTATACTATACTTTACGTTTCTTATAGGCGTGTAAATAGAATCTGTAAAGATGGTGCCAAGTGGTGCATTAGATTTTTTATTTTCTTCTGCAGGCACATACCCTCTTCCTTTCTCTATTGTGATTTCCATATTAAGATTCACTTTCTTATTCATGTTTGCAACCACTAAATCCGGGTTAAGCACTTGGAATCCTGAAATGAATTTTTGGAAATCTCCAGCAGTAAGTTGATCAATTCCCGAAAGAGCAATCGTAACGGTTTCGTTATCGATTTCCTCAATTTGTCTTTTGAAACGAATCTGCTTTAAGTTCAAGATGATTTCGGTTACATCTTCAACTACACCAGCCATTGTAGAAAACTCGTGATCCACACCTTCTACACGTACTGAAGTAATTGCAAAACCTTCTAAAGACGAAAGTAAAACCCGTCTAAGAGCGTTTCCTACAGTTAACCCGTAACCTGGTTCTAAAGGTCTGAATTCGAATTTGCCTTCAAAATCAGTAGAGTCAATCATAATGACTTTATCCGGCTTCTGGAAATTTAATATTGCCATATCGTGTTTTCTAGCTTTGGTTAATATTATTTAGAGTATAATTCTACGATGAACTGCACATTGATGTTTTCAGGAATCTGAAGACGTTGTGGAATAGAAACAAACGTACCCTCTTTTTTATCACTGTTCCATGTAATCCACTCATATACGTGGCTTGCATTTTGTAGTGAATTTTGAATAGCCTCAAGAGATTTAGACTTTTCTCTTACCGCGATAACATCACCAGGCTTCACAGAAAATGAAGGGATGTTTACCAAACTACCATTTACGGTAATGTGACGGTGAGATACTAATTGACGCGCACCGCTTCTAGAAGGAGAAATCCCCATTCTAAATACTACATTGTCTAGACGACTCTCACAAAGCTGAAGTAACACTTCACCTGTGATTCCAGTAGAACGATTTGCTTTACCGTATAGGTTTCTGAACTGACGTTCAAGAATACCGTAGGTATATTTTGCTTTTTGCTTTTCTGCTAATTGTACAGCGTATTCAGATTTCTTTCCTCTACGTCTGTTGTTTCCATGTTGCCCTGGAGGATAATTTCTTTTTTCAAAAGATTTATCTTCTCCAAAAATCGCTTCTCCGAACTTACGAGCGATTCTCGTTTTGGGACCAGTATATCTTGCCATTTCTTAGTTATTTATTGAGAGGCGGTAGGAATTAAGGTCAATCCTTCGCAAACCGAGCTCCTCTCTGATATTAATACTTATTAATTAAACGCGACGTCTTTTTGGAGGACGACATCCATTGTGTGGCATTGGAGTAACATCAATAATTTCTGTTACTTCCACTCCATTATTATGCAACGCTCTGATCGCAGACTCACGTCCGTTACCTGGGCCTTTCACATATACTTTCACTTTACGCAAACCAGCTTCGTGAGCTACTTTTACACAATCTTCAGCAGCTACTTGAGCAGCATAAGGTGTGTTTTTCTTAGACCCTCTGAATCCCATTTTACCGGCAGATGACCAAGAGATCACGTCTCCTTTTTTGTTTGTTAAAGAGATCAGTAAATTGTTAAATGAAGCAGAAATGTGTGCTTCACCAACAGCCTCTATAACAACCTTACGTTTTTTTGTACTTTGCTTTGCCATTACTACTTATTATTTAGTTGCCTTCTTCTTGTTCGCAACAGTTTTACGCTTACCTTTTCTTGTACGAGAATTGTTCTTAGTACGTTGTCCACGAAGTGGGAGACCCACACGGTGACGAATACCACGGTAACAACCAATGTCCATTAAACGCTTGATGTTCAATTGAACCTCACTACGCAATTCCCCTTCAATTGTAAAGGTACCCACAGCTTCACGAATGCGTCCGATTTCTTCATCGTCCCAATCTGAAACCTTTTTGCTTTCATCAACCTTTGCTATTGCAAAAATTTCTTGAGCTCTACTTTTTCCGATTCCAAAGATGTAAGTTAATGCAATTACACCTCTCTTTTGTTTTGGGATGTCTATCCCTGCAATTCTAGCCATAACTATTAACCTTGTCTTTGTTTAAACCTCGGGTTCTTTTTGTTGATTACGTATAATCTGCCTTTGCGACGAACAATTTTGCAATCGGCACTTCTCTTTTTAATTGACGCTCTTACTTTCATATCAAGCTTTTTTAACTTTTAGTATCTATAAGTTATGCGAGCCTTCGTTAAATCGTAAGGGCTCATTTCTAATTTTACTTTATCACCAGGTAACAACTTAATGTAATGCATACGCATCTTACCCGAGATATGTGCAGTCACTACGTGACCATTTTCTAATTCTACTCTAAACATTGCATTTGACAATGCTTCGATGATGGATCCATCTTGCTCTATTGCTGGTTGCTTTGCCATTATGCTACAGCTTTACGGTTTTTACCTGTTTTCATAAGACCATCGTAATGTCTATTCAATAGGTAAGAATTCACTTGTTGCATTGTATCAATAGCAACACCTACCATAATCAAAAGGGAAGTACCACCATAAAACAATGCCCAACCTTGTGTCATTCCTAATACATTGTGAGCAACCGCTGGGAACACAGCAATTAATGCTAAGAATACAGAACCTGGCAATGTAATCTGAGACATTATTCTGTCCAGGTACTCTGCAGTTTCCGTTCCAGGCCTAATACCCGCAATAAATCCTCCACTACGTTTCAAGTCGTCTGCCATTTTATTGGTAGGCACCGTAATCGCAGTGTAAAAATAAGTAAACACAATTATAAGGAGTGCAAATACAATATTGTACCACAGCCCAAACATAGAGTTTCCACCAAAGTTGTTTACCAACCATGACCCCACTCCAGTATCTTTAAGGAATTCGGCTTGTCCGATTAATCCAGGCACGAACATAATTGCTTGTGCAAAGATAATAGGCATTACTCCAGAAGCATTCAACTTAAGAGGAATATATTGCCTATTTCCTAAAACATCTTTTTCATATCCTCCGGTTGCTGTTCTGCGTGCGTATGACACTTGGATCTGACGTACCGCCATGACCAAGAGAATACTTAGTAGAATAATAACAAACCAAACGACAATTTCAATAAGAATTAATATCACCCCACCATTTGATTGGGTTACACGTGCAGCCCACTCCTGTATAAAGGCAGTTGGCAAACTTGCAATAATCCCGACCATAATAAGCAATGAGATTCCATTTCCGATACCTTTATCAGTAATCTTTTCTCCCAACCACATTGCAAATACACACCCTGTTACTAGGATAAGTACTGAAGAAATATAGAAGGTAGGTGTAAGTCCTAATACAAAGGCCTCTGTTCCTCCCATAAGAGAAGGCAATGCAGCTAGGTACCCTGGCGCTTGTAATAAACAAATACCAATAGTTAACCATCTTGTAATCTGATTGATCTTACGACGCCCACTTTCCCCTTCTTTCTGAAGCTTCTGTAAATAAGGTATCGCAATACCCATCAACTGTACCACAATCGAGGCAGAAATATATGGCATAATTCCGAGCGCAAACACTGATGCATTCGAAAAAGCACCACCCGTAAAGGCCGAAAGCAAACCTAGAAGGCCGCCATTTGTGCTATCCTTTAAACCTGCTAAAGCAGATGCATCAATACCAGGTAATACAACCTGAGCACCAAAACGATATACCAAAAGAAGCGTAAGCGTGAGAAGAATTCTATTCTTCAGCTCATCAATCTTCCAAATATTACTTATAGTATCTAAAAATTTCATTCTTTATTGGTATTATAAAGTTACAGCTTCGCCTCCGGCAGCTTCAATAGCCTGTTTTGCTGTTGCAGTAAATTTATGTGCAGAAATTTTAATTTTTGCCTTCAATTCACCACGACCTAAAATCTTAACTAGATCGTTTTTACCAACAAGACGATTGTCTATCAATGCATCCAATGTAACTTCATCTTTAAGTCTACCAGCATCAACATATTCTTGAAGCGTATCCAGGTTTACCCCTGCATACTCTTTACGATTGACGTTAGTAAAACCAAATTTAGGTACACGACGTTGAAGTGGCATTTGCCCTCCTTCAAAACCGACCTTCTTAGAATATCCAGAACGAGACTTTTGTCCGTTGTGACCACGGCCAGCAGTTCCTCCGTTTCCGGTTGCTTCACCACGTCCTCTACGACTATCGTTCTTCTTAACAGCACCTTTTGCAGGTCTTAAGTTATTTAAGTTCATCTTTACTAATTGTTTAAGCTTCTTCTACAGAAACCAAATGACTTACTTTACGAATCATTCCAAGGATGTTAGGAGTATTTTCATGCTCCTTAACCTGGCCCATCTTTCTTAATCCAAGAGCCTCAAGGGTTCTCTTCTGGTTTTGAGGGCGATTAATCGCACTCCTTACCTTTGTTACTTTAATCTTTGCCATTGTTCCTTGATTTATCCTTTGAATAATTTATTTAAAGAGATACCACGTTGCTTAGCCACTTGATCAGCACTTCTTAATCGAAGTAATGCGTCAAATGTAGCCTTTACAACATTGTGAGGATTTGAAGATCCTTGATTTTTCGAAAGTACATCATGTACTCCTACTGATTCAAGAACCGCACGAATCGCTCCACCAGCAATTACCCCTGTACCGGCTGCTGCTGGCAAAAGTAACACACGTGCACCTCCATACTTTCCTTTTTGTTCGTGAGGAATAGATCCTTTAGTCAAAGGGATACGTACTAAGTTTTTCTTTGCATCTTCTACTGCTTTAGCAATAGCGGAAGCAACTTCCTTAGACTTACCAAGTCCTTGTCCTACAACACCATTCTCATCACCAACAACTACGATAGCAGAAAATCCAAAGGCTCTACCTCCTTTTGTTACTTTAGTAACACGTTGAACACCTACTAAACGATCTTTCAAATCAAGACCGCTAGGCTTTACCAACTCTATGTTTTTATAATTCTGATACATATTTCTTAGAATTTAAGCCCGCCTTCTCTTGCGCCTTCTGCTAGTTGTTTTACTCTTCCGTGATACAGGTATCCTCCACGGTCAAAGACCACGGCTTCTACACCTGATTTAGCAGCTTTTTCTGCTACAGCTTTCCCTACTAACTTAGCAGTGTCCACTTTGTTCGCTTGCTCGGAAGCGATATTCTTATCGCGTGATGATACGGATGTGATGGTTTTACCACTCGCGTCGTCTATCAATTGCGCGTAAATTTCCTTATTACTTCTAAATACACAGAGTCTAGGGCGCTCTGCAGTTCCAGAAATAGCCTTGCGAATACGAAGATGAATTCTATTTCTTTTTTCACTTTTTGATAATGCCATAACGCTATGTATTATGCAGATTTACCTGCTTTTCTTCTAATAATTTCACCTACGAACTTGATACCTTTTCCTTTGTAAGGTTCCGGCCTACGGAAGCCACGAATTTTTGCAGCTACCTGCCCAACGAGCTGTTTGTCATGCGACGTCAACTTTACAATTGGGTTTTTACCTTTATCAGATACAGTTTCCACTTTTACTTCTGAAGCTATCTCTAAAACAATATTATGAGAGAATCCAACGGCTAAATCTAATTTTTGCCCCTGGTTACTAGCACGATATCCTACTCCTACAAGCTCTAGTTCCTTGGTCCATCCTTTTTCAACACCTTCGATCATGTTAGCAATTAATGCGCGGTACAAACCATGCTTTGCTCTAACATCTTTTTTATCCGAAGGACGCTCAAGAGTAATAACACCTTCTTCTATCTTAACCTCGATATCCGAAAACTCCTGCTTAAGTTCACCTAATTTTCCTTTTACGGTTACAAGACCATCCGCTACATCGACTGTAACTCCTGCTGGAATTGTAATTGGACTTTTACCTATTCTTGACATTTCTTTGTCTTTTTATCTAATTAGTAAACGTAGCAAAGTACTTCGCCACCTACATTTTGCTGTTGTGCTTGCTTTCCTGTCATAACACCTTTAGATGTAGAAACGATAGCAATACCTAATCCATTAAGGATTCTTGGCACTTCACCTGAAGCGGCATACTTACGTAAACCTGGTTTACTGATTCTTTGAACATCTCTTATCACAGATTCTTTTGTAAGACCATCATACTTCAAAGCGATCTTAATCACCCCTTGTGTTTTGTTCTCTTCGAATTTGTAACTTAAAATGTACCCCTGGTCAAATAAGATTTTAGTCATCTCTCTTTTCAAGTTTGATGCTGGAATCTCAACAACTCTGTGGTTTGCTGCTGCTGCATTTCTAATTCTCGTTAGAAAATCTGCAATTGGATCTGTATTCATTTATATGTATTTGCGGTAATGGTTTTTGATGCCGTCTTTCACTTTACCAAACCTACTACCAATTAAAATTTATTACCAACTAGCCTTCTTGACCCCAGGGATCAATCCTTGATTTGCCATTTCACGAAAAGTTACACGCGAAAGACCAAATTGTCTCATGTATCCTCTAGGGCGACCAGTCAATTTACAACGGTTGTGCATACGCACAGGTGATGCATTTTTGGGCAATTTCTGTAATGCCTCGTAATCTCCAGCTTCCTTCAAAGCTTTACGTTTCTCAGCATACTTAGCTACCGTCTTTGCTCGTTTCACCTCACGGGCTTTCATTGATTCTTTAGCCATAATTAGTTCTTTTTAAAAGGTAAACCCAGTTCGCTTAGCAATGATTTTGCTTCTTTATCAGTAGCTGCAGAAGTTTCAAAGGTAATATTCATTCCGTCAATCTTCTTGATACGATCAATGTTGATTTCTGGAAAAATAATTTGCTCAGTAACTCCCATATTGTAGTTACCTCTACCGTCAAAACCAGTTGCGTTAATACCATTAAAGTCTCTTACACGAGGTAAAGCTGACGTTACCAATCTATCAAGGAATTCGTACATGCGCTCTCCGCGCAAAGTAACCTTTCCTCCAATAGGCATTCCCTTTCTTAACTTAAAGGTTGCAACATCTTTTTTAGACATCGTTGTGATTGCTCTTTGACCAGTGATCAACGTAAGCTCTTCAACAGCGTTCTCTACTAATTTTTTATCAGCTACAGCAGCACCAACACCACGAGATACAATGATCTTCTTCAGTCTAGGCACCTGCATTACATTTTTGTAACCAAATTCTTCCGACAGAGTAGCAACAACGCGTTCCTTATACTCTTGTTTTAATCTTGGAATATATGCCATGACTATAAAATTTCGTTTGTTGATTTTGCAAAACGAACCTTTTTATCTCCTTCCATACGGGATCCTACACGTGTAGTCTTACCGTTCCCATCAATTAATGATAGGTTTGAAATTTGAAGAGGCGCTTCTTTTTCTTTAATTCCACCTTGAGGATTTGATGCGCTCGGCTTTTCGTGCTTCTTCACCATGTTGACACCCTCAACGATTGCTTTGTTCTTCTCAATTAATACTTTTACCACTTTTCCCTCTTGACCTTTATGATCTCCAGCTAGTACGCGAACTGTATCTCCTGATTTTATTTTAAGCTTTGTCATTTTCTTATGTATTAAAGCACCTCTGGTGCTAATGATACAATCTTCATGAATTGCTTATCACGAAGCTCTCTCGCCACAGGACCGAAAACACGAGTACCTCGCATTTCGCCTTGAGCGTTTAAAAGAACACAAGCATTGTCATCAAAACGGATATAAGATCCATCTGGACGACGTACTTCTTTTTTAGTACGTACAACAACTGCTGTAGATACGGCCCCTTTCTTTACCTGACCATTAGGTGTGCAATCCTTTACAGAAACCACAATCTTATCGCCAACAGAAGCATATCTTCTTCCAGTACCTCCTAACACACGGATAGTCAAAACTTCTTTTGCCCCGGTGTTATCTGCTACTCTTAATCTCGATTCTTGCTGTAACATATTACTTAGCTCTTTCTATTATTTCTACTAGTCTCCAGCACTTTGATTTACTCATTGGACGAGTTTCCATGATACGTACTGTATCACCCTCGTTACAATCGTTATTCTCATCGTGCGCCACATACTTTTTCGTTTTTAAAACGAACTTTCCGTACATAGGGTGCTTTACCTTTTTAACTTCAGAAACCACTATAGATTTCACCATTTTGTTACTGGTAACAGTACCGATACGCTCTTTTCTTAAATTTCTTTTTTCCATCTTTAGCAGAGTTATTGTAATTCTCTTTTAGTTAACTCAGTAGCAAGTCTTGCAACACTTCGTCTTAGACCGCGCAACTGAATAGGATTCTCTAATGGAGATATCGTGTGAGCCATTTTGAGATCAGTGTATGCTCTCTTAGCTTTCACATGTTCTTCTTGTAGTTCTGCTACAGATAGTCCTTTTACCTCTGATTGTTTCATTATATTAAAATTTATTCAGCTGAAAAATCTCTAGCTACGATATACTTAGTTCTTACAGGAAGCTTTTGAGCTGCAAGTCGAAGTGCTTCTTTAGCCACTGGCTCCGGCACACCTCCCAGTTCGAATAAAATTCTTCCTGGTTTTACAACTGCTGCCCAATACTCTACAGCACCTTTACCTTTACCCATACGTACCTCTAGAGGCTTCTTCGTAATAGGCTTGTCCGGGAAGATTTTAATCCATAAGGTTCCTTCCCTTTTCATGTAACGTGTAGCAGCTATACGTGCGGCTTCTATCTGTCTTGCAGTAACAAAACTAGAATCGAGTGATTTAATTCCGAACGTTCCGTTAGAAAGCAAATGCCCTCTTTGCGAAAGTCCTTTCATACGACCTTTCTGTTGCTTGCGAAATTTTGTTTTTCTAGGCTGTAACATTTTCTTTGTTGTCTTTTAAAAATTACTTTCTACGTCTTGGCCCTCTGTTATCCTTACGGGGAGCACCACCTTTTGATTTGTTTTTAGCCAAACCAACTAATGGAGAAAGTTCTCTTTTGCCATATACCTCACCTTTCATGATCCACACTTTGATTCCCAATCTACCGTAAGTAGTGTGGGCCTCAACTAATGCATAATCAATATCGGCTCTAAAAGTTGATAAAGGAATTCGTCCATCTTTATAAGATTCTGAACGTGCCATTTCCGCACCATTCAAACGTCCTGAAATTTGGATTTTAATACCTTCCGAGTTCATGCGCATTGCAGCCGCAATCGCCATCTTGATTGCACGACGGAAAGAGATACGATTCTCTATTTGACGAGCAACACTTGATCCAACCAAAAATGCATCTAATTCTGGTCTTTTGATCTCATGAATATTAAGTTGAACTTCCTTATCTGTGATTTTCTTAAGTTCTTCTTTCAACTTGTCTACCTCTTGTCCACCTTTTCCGATAATAATACCAGGTCTAGCAGTAGTGATAGTAACGGTTACAAGCTTAAGAGTACGCTCAATAATTACACGTGACACACTAGCTTTAGATAAACGAGCATGAATGTATTGTCTAATCTTGGCGTCTTCGGCGAGTTTATCACCGTAGTCGTTACCACCGTACCAGTTAGATTCCCATCCTCTGATAATACCTAGGCGATTTCCGATTGGATTTGTCTTCTGTCCCATTTATTATTTGCTTTGTGTGTTATCGTTAGCACCAAGCACGACTGTTACGTGATTGCTGCGTTTTCTTATTCTGTGAGCACGACCCTGCGGTGCCGGACGAAGTCTCTTCAACATCGACCCACTATCCACTTTGATCTCCTTGATAAATAAATCTGCTTCTTCGACGCTCGCATCTTCGTTTTTCGCCTCCCAGTTTGCTACTGCAGACAGGAGAAGTGTTTCAACACGACGCGAAGCTTCTTTGTTGCTAAATTTTAATAAATGAAGCGCTCTCTCTACTTTCTTTCCACGTACCATATCAGCGACTAAACGCATCTTACGCGGCGAAGTAGGGCAGTTATTCAGTTTTGCGAAAGCGATTTGCTTGTTTGCAGCTTTGCGTTGCTCTGCTGCTTCTCTTTTACGAACTCCCATTGCTTCAATTATTTTTTACCTTTATTTTTCGCACCGCCGTGTCCACGATATGAACGTGTCGGTGAGAATTCTCCTAGTTTATGACCTACCATGTTTTCAGTAACGTATACCGGAACAAACTGGCGACCATTATGCACTGCTATTGTTTGCCCAACAAAATCAGGCGTAATCATAGATGCTCTAGACCATGTCTTAATGACTGTCTTTTTGTTTGCATCTACATTTGCAGCAACTTTCTTTTCTAACTTATAGTGAACGTAAGGTCCCTTTTTTAATGAACGTGCCATATCTTATTATTTCTTTCTACGTTCTACAATATATTTATTACTCGCTTTGGTCTTAGAACGCGTTCTATAACCTTTCGCAGGAATACCATTACGGCTACGTGGGTGACCTCCAGATGACTTACCTTCTCCACCTCCCATTGGGTGATCGACAGGGTTCATCACTACCGGACGTACTCTCGGTCTTCTCCCTAACCAACGACTTCTTCCCGCCTTACCTGAAACCAACAACTGGTGATCACTGTTTGAAACAGCACCAATTGTAGCCATACAAGTAACAAGTATCAATCTTGTTTCTCCAGAAGGTAATTTCACGGTAGCAAATTTACCATCACGGGCCATCAACTGAGCGAAAGCTCCAGCCGAACGAGCCATAACAGCACCTTGACCTGGACGTAATTCAATACATGAAATAATCGTTCCTAAAGGAATATTAGAAAGTGGCATTGCATTCCCAATATCCGGTGTTGCTGTTGAACCAGAAACAATGTTCTGACCAACCTGCAAACCGTTTTGAGCAATCACATAGCGCTTTTCACCATCTTGGTAATTAAGCAATGCAATAAATGCCGTTCTGTTTGGATCGTATTGAATAGATCCAACAGTAGCAGGAACTCCTTCCTTGTTACGTTTGAAATCAATAATACGGTACCTTTGTTTGTGCCCTCCACCTACTTGGCGAATGGTCATCTTACCTGTGTTGTTTCTACCACCTGAGCGTTTTTTCGGAGCCAATAGGCTTTTTTCCGGCTTGTCAGTTGTAATCTGGTCGAAACCATTTACAACTCTAAATCGCTGCCCTGGAGTGATAGGCTTTAGTTTTCTTACTGACATTTTAAAAAATTAAATGTTGTTATAAAAATCTATTGTATCACCTTCCGCCAACTGTACAATTGCTTTTTTAATAGCATTTGTTTTACCAGTTACGACACCCGTCTTCGTATAACGAGACTTTCGGTCTGGACGAACATTAATTGTGCGAACTTTCTCAACTGAAACACCATAAGCAGCTTCTACTGCTTTTTTAATTTCAACCTTATTCGTTCTAGGGTCTACCTGAAAAGTAAAGCGGTTATTCAACTCACTATCTGCGGTAGCCTTTTCTGTAATAATGGGTTTTATTAAAATACTCATGATGTCTTATTTTGATAAATTTGACTCAATTCCTTCTAAAGACCCCTCAAGAAACACTATGTTATTAGCGTTTAATATCTTGTAAGTACTTATCTCTGAGCTAGTTACAACCTCAGTGGCCTTTAAATTGCGTGACGACAAATATACATTATTATTTGACTCTCCCAACACTATCAAAGATTTTTTGTTCTCAAGACCTAAGGCCTTCAATACGTTAACAAAATCCTTAGTCCTTGGAGCTTCAAAATCGAAATTCTCTATAACTGTGATTGCCTTATCGTTAGCCTTCATTGTGAGGGCTGAACGACGTGCTAAACGCTTCAATCCTTTGTTCAGTTTGAAAGAATAGTTTCTCGGTCTTGGACCGAACATTCTACCTCCACCTCTGAAAACTCCAGACTTGATGCTTCCCGCACGAGCGGTACCAGTTCCTTTTTGTTTTTTGATCTTACGAGTTGATCCCGTAATCTCTGCTCTCTCTTTTGCCTTGTGCGTTCCCTGACGTTGATTAGCAAGATATTGCTTTACATCTAAGTATACTGCATGATTATTAGGCTCAATCGCAAAAACAGCATCAGAAAGGTCTGCCTTTCTACCTGTTTCTTTTCCGTTGATATCTACTACTGCTACCTTCATTACTTCTGAATGATTACGTAAGCGTTTTTGTGACCAGGAACACATCCCTTCACTACGAGTAGGTTCTTTTCAGAAACCACTTTCAACACTTTTAAATTTTGAACTTTTACTTGATCACCACCCATTCTTCCAGCCATGCGCATTCCTTTGAATACACGTGCAGGATAAGAGGCAGCACCAATAGAACCTGGGGCTCTTAAACGGTTATGCTGACCGTGAGTCGCTTGACCTACACCAGCAAATCCATGACGCTTTACAACACCTTGGAATCCTTTACCTTTTGAAGTTCCAGCCACATCTACAAATTCACCTTCACTAAAGTGATCTACAGTGATGGCATCACCTAATTTATACTCTCCTTCAAATTTCTGGAATTCAACAACTTTGCGTTTAACAACCGTACCTGCTTTCTTGGCGTGACCTTCAGCAGCTTTGTTTGTCTTTTTCGCGTCATCGAAACCTAATTGAAGGGCTTCATACCCGTCAGTCTCAGTGGTTCTGACTTGGGTAACTACGCATGGACCTGCTTCAATAACGGTACATGGAATATTCTTTCCATTCTCGTCAAAGATGCTGGTCATACCTATTTTTTTTCCGATTAACCCAGACATATTTATATAATTAATTATTAAAAAATTCTATTCAAAAAAAACAGGGTCAAAATACCTTCAACCCTGAATGTACTTTTCCGTTTTTCCTTCGCATACAGCTCAGGACATTTTAGTGTGGCAAAGCACGCTTTCGCGAAAGCATACTCATCTACCACTATAGTATCTCAGAAGAGATTTCCGATTTAACTCGGAAGGGAATATTATTTGTCTTGAATCAACTAGCTCACCAAAACAAACACCTATCACACCTTGATCTCTACTTCTACTCCACTTGGCAACTCCAATTTCATCAACGCATCAATCGTCTTTGAAGATGAAGAATAAATATCAAGTAAACGTTTGTAAGAGCTAAGCTCAAACTGCTCACGTGATTTTTTGTTTACGTGTGGAGAACGAAGCACTGTAAAGATTTTCTTGTGCGTAGGAAGTGGAATTGGCCCAGTTACTACAGCTCCCGTTGTCTTAACAGTCTTTACGATTTTCTCAGCAGACTTGTCTACCAAGTTATGATCGTAAGATTTCAATTTGATTCTAATTTTTTGACTCATTTCAGTAGTAATTATTAGTTCGTTCCTTTAGATGCTGCAATTACTTCATCAGCAATACCTGAAGGAGTTTCAGCATAGTGAGAAAATTCCATTGTAGACGTTGCACGACCCGATGAAAGTGTTCTCAATGTTGTTACATATCCAAACATTTCAGAAAGTGGCACCGTTGCTTTCACTGTTTTAGCTCCAGCACGATCTCCCATGTCGCTCACTTGTCCGCGACGACGGTTAAGATCTCCTACGATATCTCCCATGTTTTCCTCAGGAGTAATCACTTCTAGTTTCATAATTGGCTCCATAATCACCGCTTTAGCAGCTTTAGCCGAATTTTTAAAACCTAATTTAGCAGCAAGTTCGAAAGACAGTTGATCAGAATCCACATCATGGTACGATCCGTCTGTCAATGTCACTTTAATAGCATCTACTTCATAACCCGCTAAAGGTCCATTTACCATTGCCATTTTGAATCCTTTCTCAATAGAAGGAACAAATTCTTTTGGTACGTTTCCACCTTTAATCTTGTTAACAAATTCAAGACCTACTGCACCTTCTTCTGCCGGCTCAATAGTAAATACGATATCTGCAAATTTACCACGACCCCCTGATTGTTTTTTGTACGTTTCTCTATGATCTGCAGCTGCAGTAATAGCTTCTTTGTACTCAACCTGTGGTTGCCCTTGGTTTACTTCTACCTTAAATTCACGTCTTAAACGATCCACAATAACATCTAGGTGAAGTTCTCCCATTCCAGATATAATAGTCTGTCCTGAAGCTTCATCTGAACGCACTGTAAACGTAGGATCTTCTTCAGCCAACTTCGCCAAGCCCATTCCTAATTTATCAACATCAGCTTTCGTCTTTGGCTCAACCGCGATACCAATTACTGGATCCGGAAAGTCCATAGACTCTAAAACTATCGGGTGCTTTTCGTCTGTAAGTGTATCTCCTGTTTTGATAGATTTAAATCCAACAGCAGCTCCAATATCTCCAGCTTCTATATAATCGATCGCTTTTTGCTTATTAGCATGCATTTGATAAATACGTGAAATACGCTCTTTTTTACCAGAACGGTTGTTCAATACATATGAACCAGCATCTAAACGTCCAGAGTATGCACGGAAAAATGCTAAACGCCCTACGAAAGGATCTGTAGCAATTTTAAATGCTAAAGCCGCAAAAGGCTCATTTACATCTGGCTTACGCAATTCCTTTTCATCAGTATTTGGATTAATACCAATAATACCTTCTTTATCTGTTGGAGCAGGCAAATAACGACACACGGCATCCAATAAGAATTGAACCCCTTTGTTTTTAAATGCAGATCCACAGATCATAGGAATAATAGACATATCCATTACAGCAGCACGAAGCGCAGCATGCACTTCTTCTTCTGTAATCGAATCCTCATCTTCCATATATTTCTCAAGTAGATTCTCATCGTAGGCAGCAACTTCTTCAATAAGTTTACCACGAAGAATTCTAGCTTCTTCCTTAAGATCTTCAGGAATATCAACTACATCAAATGTAGCCCCCATTCCCTCATCATGCCATACAATAGCACGATTCTTAACTAAATCAACAATCCCCTTAAAGTGTTCTTCGTCACCAATATTCAATACAATAGGGACCGCATTAGAGCCCAACATATCTTTAACTTGCTGACAAACTTCAAGAAAATTCGAACCTTGACGGTCCATTTTGTTTACAAAACCTATACGAGGCACCTTGTAATTATCGGCAAGTCTCCAGTTAGTTTCTGACTGTGGCTCAACACCATCAACAGCACTAAACAAGAATACTAAACCGTCAAGAACACGTAATGAACGATTAACCTCTACGGTAAAATCAACGTGTCCAGGTGTGTCAATAATATTGAAATGGTAATCTTTAGTATCTGGAAGATCTTTAGCGTTTTCCATTGGAAACTTCCAAGTACAAGTTGTAGCAGCCGACGTAATTGTAATACCACGTTCTTGCTCTTGCTCCATCCAGTCCATTGTAGCGGCACCATCATGCACTTCTCCAATTTTGTGACTTACTCCAGTATAGTAAAGAATACGTTCAGTAGTTGTGGTCTTTCCAGCATCAATATGCGCTGCAATACCAATATTTCTAGTGAATTTTAAATCTCTTGCCATTTCTTAGAATCTAAAGTGTGAGAATGCTTTATTTGCTTCTGCCATTTTGTGCGTATCAGTACGCTTCTTAACAGCTGCTCCCTCTTCTTTTGCCGCAGCAAGAATCTCCGAAGCTAATTTCATAGCCATAGATTTCTCATTACGTTTTCTAGAATACCCAATTAACCACTTCATTGCAGTCGAGATCTTACGATCTGGACGTATTTGCATTGGAATTTGAAAAGTAGCACCTCCAACTCGGCGGCTACGTACTTCTACGTGAGGCATTACATTAGATAATGCATCTTTCCACAGCTCAAGAGCCGTTTTTTCTTCGTTTGTGTTCTTTTCCTCTACGATATCAATAGCATCATAAAATACTTTAAACGCTGTCGATTTCTTTCCGTCCCACATCATCATGTTAACGAAACGAGTTACCAACTGATCGTTAAACCTCGGATCCGGTAGTAGAGGTCTTTTTTTGGCCTGTTTTTTTCTCATTACTTCTTTTTAAAAGTGTTGTTGATTACTTCTTAGGGCGTTTTGCACCGTACTTAGATCTACGTTGTGTTCTTCCAGCTACCCCTGCGGTATCTAAAGCTCCACGAACAATGTGATATCTAACTCCTGGCAAATCCTTTACCCTTCCACCTCTAACTAATACTATCGAGTGCTCTTGTAGATTGTGTCCCTCTCCTCCGATGTATGCATTCACCTCTTTACCATTTGTTAAACGAACACGCGCAACTTTACGCATAGCCGAGTTTGGTTTCTTAGGGGTAGTCGTGTAAACACGAGTACATACGCCGCGGCGTTGTGGGCACGAATCTAAGGCAGCCGATTTACTCTTCTTAGTTATTTTGGTTCTTCCTTTTCGTACTAATTGTGAAATTGTTGGCATAATTTCTTCTACCTAAAATTTGTTATATTATATTAACCCCTTTTCTAAGGGCTTGCAAAGGTAGAAATATTTTTCCGTTATTCAAATCATAAAGTAGTTATTTTACAACAGATTTGTCAAAAACAACATTGATTATACGGAATACAATACAAAACCGTTAGATTTACATAAAAACACAGGGTCCTTGCGCAACGAAAAAAGCCTACTTCTTCTCCTTATTATATATACTACTTTTTGCCCCAAGGCAATCGCACAGGATTTATACCTCTCCATAACCGGGTCAACACGCACAGAAACCAAGAGCATTGATAGCCTTTTTTATCAAAAAAAACACGCGACATATCAAAGCCTAAGCACTACCATCGACAGCTTAACATTCCAGTTAAAAAACCAAGGGTACTTTGACCTCCAAGAAACTAACAGGCTCCAGAAAGCAGACACCCTTCATACCGTGCAACTCACTCTTGGGAATCTTTACACACGAATCCACCTTAAAATACCTTCCTCAGGATCACTTACTGAATACTTGCGACAAAACGATATAGCTATTACGAATGACAGTATCAAGATAGAAACTGCTTTCGCGAAAGCGCTACTCAACCAGCTCACGATTACCGCAGCCAATAATGGCAAACCATTTACCAGCTTCCAAATCCGAGACCTATCACCTACGGCAAAAGACCATCTTCAAGGAATTCTCACCATTACCGAGGACACAACACGTTATATCAACAACATCATCATTGCCGGATACCCCAAAATGCCCATGACCTACATTGAACGCTACGCCGGGTTTAACAAAGGGAATGTTTTCAATCA
>JBLHXM010000033.1:0-29025 GCA_047630395.1 Dokdonia sp. | reverse complement strand
TGGAGTATCAAAACCGATGAGAATCTCCACGTGAAGCATCTGAAACCTACCGGAATGACTTATAATTCCGCAGCCAAATGGAAACAAGGGGAAGCCTTTTACGCAATGCGTTATGGCCTTGGACTTACTGCAATCGCTGCTTTTAAACTCGCACTTAGGAAAAAGAAAACACGCTATTTCTTTGATTATATCAACGGTTATTTTCGCGCAAAGCGAACTCAAAAACCATATCTCATTACTCCTGAAGAAGGGGTATTTGTACGCAACTATAGATGGAAAGGGATACGGTCTAAAATAGGTTTGTAATTCCTTAACGATTTCGGTGTATACAAACGAGGGGATTATCCGTATTTTTGTGAGGCAAATTATACATTATGAACTTCATCAATATTCGAACTCTTATAGGTCTTGGGCTTTCAGTATTACTAACGGCTTGTGGCGCTTCCCGCGATGAGTCTCAGTCTGAAGAAAAATCATCAGACCATGCACTGAATCAAACGGAGGGACGCTCTGAAAACCTAGACCCTCGAACTCCAAAAAATGTTATTTTGATGATTGCCGACGGGACGGGACTAAGTCAAATATCGGCACTACAATTTTACAAACAAGGTCCTATCAATTATGATCGATTCCGACATATTGGACTTATAAAAACCTCTTCAGCCCTAGAACTCATTACGGACTCGGCTGCAGGAGCTACGGCTTTTTCTGCAGGCATCAAGACCTATAACGGAGCTATTGGGGTAGATACGGACACCATTCCCACTCCGAGTATTCTTGAAGAATTAGAAGCTCGTAATTACGATACGGGAGTCATCGCAACTTCCACCATAACACATGCAACACCCGCAAGTTTCTACGCCCATGTGGACAGTCGAAGAAAAGAGGCGTTGATCGCGCAACATCTCATAAATTCTAAGGTAGACTTCTTTGCAGGTGGCGGACGTGCGTTTTTCAATGCACGCGAAGATGGCAAGGATTACCTAGCCATACTACGCAATAAAGGATTTCAAGTAGAAACTGATACTCTTGATCCCACTACGTTGATGGACGGACAAAAAAAATATGCGTACTTACTCGCAGATGAAGGAATGCCAAAAATGATCGAAGGCCGAGGAAACTTCTTGCCCGATGCTACTCGATTAGGGATTGAACGCCTCTCAAAAAACAAAAAAGGCTTCTTCCTTATGGTAGAAGGTTCACAGGTTGATTGGGCTGGTCACAGTAATGAAGCCGAATATTTGACTAAAGAGATCATCGATTTCGACAATGCGCTTGGCGTGGTTTTAGACTATGCAGAAAAAGACGGCAATACGCTCGTCATTGTTACTGCTGATCATGAAACAGGAGGTTTTACACTCGCATCTGACGGCGGTAATTACAATACGATCAAACCCACCTTTTCCACAGGAGGTCATAGCGGAACGATGGTTCCTGTATTTTCTTACGGCCCTGGCTCTGAAAACTTTATGGGCACCTATGAAAATACCGAGATATATCAAAAGCTAAAAAAGCTCTTGAATTTTTAGAAAGCCCAGAGAACATTAAACATTTATTAAATTTGTAACTTAGCTACTAAGACATCCTGAATGACCTACCTCCACGATATAGGCAAGTACTTCTTAATGATTAAAGAAACCTTTGTAAAACCTACAAAGGCTAGGGTACTTCGGGACCTCATTTTTAAAGAAATAGACGATTTAATAATTGGATCCTTGGGGATCGTGGCCTTCATTTCCTTCTTTGTAGGTGGAGTCGTCGCCATTCAAACAGCTTTAAATTTAAATAATCCCCTCATTCCAAAATCCTTGATAGCTTTTGCCGCTCGGCAATCGGTGATTCTAGAATTTGCACCCACTTTTATCTCAATAATCATGGCCGGTAAAGTAGGATCCTTTATCACTTCAAGTATTGGAACCATGCGTGTAACAGAGCAGATAGATGCCTTAGAAATAATGGGGATCAATGCATTAAACTACTTGGTATTTCCGAAAATTATTGCCATGCTTATTTATCCTTTCGTAATCGCCATCGCTATGTTTTTGGGGGTTATAGGGGCATACGTAGCTGGGGTTTATGGCGGTTTTGTTTCTAGCCCCGATTTTCTAAACGGTTTACAAGAAGATTTCCAACCTTTCCATATTGTTTATGCATTTATAAAAACCTATCTCTTTGCCTTTCTATTAGCAACGATCCCCGCCTTTCATGGATTCTATATGCGTGGAGGAGCTTTAGAAGTAGGAAAAGCGAGTACAACAGCATTTGTTTGGACGAGTGTTGCAATCATTATATCAAACTATATACTCACTCAACTCCTTTTAAGCGCATGATCGAAGTCAAAAATATTCGTAAAGGATTTGATGATGTAGAGGTTCTCAAGGGATTCTCTACCACTTTTGAGAAGGGACAGACCAATTTAATTATCGGTCAGAGTGGTTCTGGAAAAACTGTTTTCCTGAAGACCATGTTAGGCTTACTTCAACCCGATAGTGGGCAAATTCTATATGACGGGATTGCCTATTCAGATTTATCTTTTGAAGAACAAAGAGATCTCCGCGAGAAAATAGGTATGGTATTTCAAGGTAGTGCCTTGTTTGACTCTATGACCGTGGAAGAAAATATTATGTTTCCATTGACCATGTTTACAAAAATGAGAAAGGCAGAACGACGTACCCGAGCAAACGAGGTTATTGACCGTGTTAATCTTGAAAATGCCAATCACAAATTACCTTCTGAAATTTCTGGAGGGATGCAGAAAAGAGTTGCTATTGCGCGCGCTATTGTAAACAAACCTAAGTATCTTTTTTGTGATGAACCCAACTCTGGACTAGATCCAAATACAGCCACCCTTATCGACAATCTCATTCGTGAAATCACCATCGAATATAATATCACAACGATTATTAACACGCATGACATGAATTCTGTAATGGAAATTGGTGACAAGATTATTTACCTTCAAAAAGGGCATCTTGCTTGGGAAGGTGACAAAACACAGATTTTTAATACCGATAATAAGGATGTTACCGATTTTGTGTACTCTTCAAACCTTTTTAAAATGGTACGAGAAGCACAATTGAAACGCGGATAGTTTGTCTTGTATTTTCGCGAAAGCACTTTACTCCCTATTCCCTTCAACAACTATCGTATCAAGTTTAAAACGTTCCATTAACCAAGCTTGCATTTTCAACTCCTGACGCTGCCTCAGATCTGTTTGAATAGAATCCGACCATCGCACGCGAATCAACGTAAGAGTGTCTGCGTCCTTTTTGAAGTCAGATGTTATCATTGTGGAATACCCAAACTCTTTCAGTCCATCATAGTTGATTTTTGCCTCATTTCGGATAGAAGCAAATGGAATTGCACTTCCTTTTAACTGTGTAAGCTGTTGCTCTAATAATTGAATTTGTGCATCTTTAGACGTCAAGGCCTCGCTGTTCTTTATATACAGATCTTCCAGGATTCCGGATCGCACCTCAGTACTCAATCGCTCTGCTAGCTGGCTACTTTGGTCTGTCCCTTGATGTACTACTATTTTGGCAAATTCTAAGCCTTCAGTTTCTGCCAATTCCCGCTCCCATTTATTGATTCTATTTTGTGGCACTAAATCCCCTATAAGGTATACATCGATTTTCCGTTCATTAGGATCTTCGGTATGTTTTACAACTTCGGTGCCATCATATATCATAATCTTAGTAACGAACTCATTTGCCTTCGCCGTAAACAATTGCTTTTGCAGCAGATTATAAAACATAACACAACTGGGTGTAAGCACAAGAAGCGCCACTAAGGTAGCAATGGTAGTGACTCGTTTTCTCTTTTTTTGGTTCGCATATTTAACGAGTGGGAATCGCAACAACTTAGATACAATAAAAGTCGCTAAGGCAATAAAAACTGCATTAATAAAAAACAAATACAAGGAACCTGCAGCAAACCTTAGGCCATCAGGATTGCCTGTTACAGCTTGAGCAAGACCGTATCCTACGGTACATAATGGTGGCATTAACGCTGTCGCAATGGCCACACCCATGATCACACTTGCGATCGTACCAGATTTGGTCTTTGCAACAATAAGCGCAAAACCAGAGGCAAAGGCTACCAGCACATCCAATATGGTTGGATAGGTACGAGCCTCTAACTGCGGCGTAAGTTCCTTTAAAGGAGAAATAGAAAAATAGAGAAAGGCGGTCACAACACTTAAAAAAAGCATCACTAAAAGATTGACAAAACTACGTTTCATCATTTGTCCATCATTAATCCCTACTGATAATCCAATACCTACAATGGGCCCCATGAGGGGAGAAATAAGCATCGCTCCTATAACCACAGCGACACTATCTAAATTAAGCCCTACACTCGCAACAAAAATTGAGAAAATCAAAATCCATGCATTATGACCCTTAAAGGGAATGTCCTTTCGGACTGCCTCTATCGTAGAATCTCTATCGGTATCACGACGGATATCCAAAAGATCCTTGAGAAAAACTTTAATGTTTTCCCACACATTCAGCGCTTCATCCTGCATATCATCTTTAGCGTTGAAACCGGATGGCTGATTAGCCTGTGTTTCTGTGTTTGAATGTTGTTCTTCCATTACCCCAAATGATTTCCATATTGCGATTGTACCGCATCACGCAGTTGTTTTATATCTTGTTCTTTAGACTTAGGAACGATCACAAGTACATCACCCTTCTCCACAATTATATAGTCTTCTAGGCCATCTATCACCACCACCTTTTTTCCAGAGGTTCTGATAATATTACCTTTTGAATTACTCGCGAGCAACTGCGCATTCACTACCGCATTTTGAGACTCATCTTTTTCTAACTTCTCATACAGAGATCCCCATGTCCCTAAATCGTTCCAATCGAAGGTAGCCGCAACTACCTTCACTTTTTGATGCTTTTCCATGATCCCATAATCGATACTAATATTCTCGGCTTGTGGATAATGAGTATTGATAAAATCTTGTTCGGCAGCTGTGTTATACACCTCAAGTCCTTCTTCTAGTAAGGCATACATTTGAGGCAAGTGTTTTTGAAATCCATTGATGACTGTTTTCACACTCCAGATAAACATCCCTGCATTCCAGAGATACGCTCCACTTTCATAAAACATTTTTGCGGTTGGGTAGTCTGGTTTTTCAGTAAATCGTTTGACTCCTTTTGCGTTGGACGTATCCGTCTTGTCGTAGTTAATGTATCCGTATCCTGTATTTGGAAAGGTAGGTTGAATACCAATAGTTGTAATAACATCTGTTTCCAGTGCGCTATCAAAAGCTTGCTCGACATTAGCAACAAAGGAATCTTCATCTTCAATCCACGCGTCGCTGGGCGCGACAATCATCACCGCATCGGGGTTCTCTTTTTGCACTTTTAGCGCCGATAACAAAATACAAGGCGCAGTATTTCGCATCGCTGGTTCCAAGACAATGTTTTTTTGCTTGATTCCAGGCAGTTGTTCATGGACAAGATCATTATATGCTTCATTAGTAAGTACCAAAATCTGATCTTCGGGTACTAGTTTTGCCAACCTATGAAAGGTCTTCTGAAGAAGTGTCTGCCCCGTCCCTAACATATCGTGAAATTGCTTTGGAAAGGCTGCAGTACTCACTGGCCAAAAACGCGAACCTACACCTCCCGCCATAAGCAAGGCATAGTAGTTTTTATTTGAATGCTGATCTGTCATAATCTATTTTAGTCTAATTGCTCCACTTCTGCATTGGGTTGGAATAGATATATTTTTCCACTGCTCAGCTCGGCACACTCGTAGCGTTTTACACGCTTTTTACCTTTCTTAAAAATCTTCCCATTATGGATACGAAATGTAGCTCCCGAAGGAAGTTCAAAGATATAATTTTTATCTGTTGGGGCATCGAAATTTTTCAGTGCCACAGAGAGATGGGCATCCGTATCGCTACTCGCTTTAGGGTTTTTAAAGTGACGTGCTAAATAGGGCAACAATTCATTTGGAAAAATTTCGGGACGAATAAACGGAATCATCAAGTGTTGAAACGTCTGTTTCCATTCGGCGCCATGCGGTTTGATACGACGGCCGTACTTTTGAAACGCTACTAAATGCGCAATTTCATGCACCAACGTTATGAGAAAACGATATTTATTCAAACTCACATTTACCGTAATCTGATGCTGCCCATCTGGTAAAATGCGATAATCCCCATGTCGTGTGACGCGCTCGTTAACAATTTTAAGATAGACACCATTGTCTTTTATCAAGGCAAATACAGGCGGTGCTGCGCGTTCCGGAATGTATTTTTTTAACGTCTCTACCATGTGTTGCAAAATAAGAGAATCCGGCTTGGCAAACAAACGAGATTCCCCTATTTTTTGAATTAGCGGTCTGTCTTATTCTTTTGAATACAAGGGCTACACTATTCAAGAACGCTCTTTCTAAAATACAATTTTAGGAAACGGACAAGAAAGAGAAAGCACGAGCATCCATTTTTTTACAAAAAATTAAGGCGTACTCGCAGATACCTGAAGCACCTTCCCATTATAGAACTGTTGCCCTGTCAGGGCAAAATTATAAAGATAATCGGCCATTTGTATAGCAGTTAAAGGCGCTTGATAGCCAGGAAAAGCTTCCTCTAACATTTCTGTTTGCACCGCTCCTAAAGCCAATATATTAAACGCTATTCCTTGTTCTTTATACTCTTCGGCCAATAATTCACTCCACGTAATCACAGCTCCTTTGCTTGAGCTATATGCAGCGAGTCCTGGAAACTTCATACTTCCCTGAACACCTCCCATACTTGAAATGGTCACGACATGACTTCCTTTTTTCATAAACGGAAGTACGGTTCTTGTTAATTCGGCTACACCAAAGACATTGACTTTGTACACCGCCTCAAAATCGGCCATGGTAGTTTCTGCAAAAGGTTTATTGAGCAAGGCTCCAGCGTTATTAATAAGCACATCCACACCTTCCCAATCACTTTCGATAAAGTGGGTAACTTTTTTAAAATGGCTTGGATCTGTAATATCAAATGGAATTGCGGTTAGATTTTGCATAGACAAGGACTTGCAGGGTTCCGCATTTCGCGAAAGCGCAAGTACCTGATGCCCAGCATTCGCAAATTGTTTAGCAAGTTCGTAACCTATTCCTCTACTGGTACCGGTAATGATGATTCTTTTCATGAATGTATGTGCGCTAGCCTTATTTCATCTTGATTTCTTTGGTCGCACTATTTGCCATCCCTGCGATCCCTGGAACTAATTGGTCAATTACTTTTTGCATATGTACATAGTCCATTTGACTTGGCTCATCATCCACCTTGTGGTAGTAATCGTAATTGGTAAAGTCAAAACTAGAAACTGTATGTGCAGGCACTTTAAATACTTTATAAAAAGGATAGTTATCCGAGCGTTGGAAGAGATTAAACTCTTTCGCCTTTGGCAAGAAACCGATGACCTTTGTACCCGTATATCCATTAAATATATCAGCAATATTAGAAAGGTCATATCCTGAGCAATAGACAATATGATCTTTCCCTTCCATTGGGACACCTACCATCTCTACATTAAACATGGCATAGACATTTGCGCCTTTACGCTTCATACGTTGCGCCAGATCTGACGAACCTAGTAATCCCTTTTCTTCTGCAGAAAATAAGGCAAATACAAGGGTTCTTTTGTTATTGTTCGCTTTCGCGAAATGATCAGCGATCGCAAGTACCGTTGCGGTTCCTGCGGCATTATCATTGGCTCCATTGGCAATGACATCACCATTAACAGCGGCTCCTGCACCTATATGATCGTAATGAGCTCCAATGACTATAATTTCGTTTTTCAATGTAGGATCTGATCCTTCGATCATGGCTACGACATTAAAAGCATCAACGCCTTTAACCTCAAAGTTACTTCGATACGAACTCCCAAAGTAGGGCTTCAATTTACTTCGCTTAAAACGGCCCTCAATATAAACGGCAGCGCTCTCAATACCTGGACTTCCTACGTCTCTTCCGCCACGGTCATCCGACGCTAGGAACTCTACAGTTTTCTTAAGTGTTACCGTACGGCCAGATCCCAAAATCCCTGCTGCCGGAGTTTTTTCTACCTGTGCACTGCTATTGGCAGTCTCCGTTGTATTAGGCTTTGTTGTTGTACTTGTACTCGAGCTTGTTGATGCGCCACCTATTGTTGTCGTTGTCGTTGTTGTCGCAGTTCCTCCTCGCTGCACGTTTTCTTCATTCACTGAAACGAGTCCTGCGGTTCCACAGGACAAACTTGTAGCTACAGCGATAAGTGCGATTGTTTTTCTCATAGCGCTAAAGATAAAAAGAATGAGCCAATCCTTGGATATTAAACCTAAGAATACTGTGCAAAGTTTATCTAGATAATATTTGACTTTGTTGGTTGGGTATTAAAACAAAAAAATCCCATCTACAACAGACAGGATTTTCAAATGTGGTACGTACAAATTGCTTTACGTGAGCATTAATACTGGATTTTCAATGTACATTTTCAAGGTTTGTAAAAACTGAGCTCCGGTTGCCCCATCTACGGTACGGTGATCACACGCCATTGTTAATTTCATGGTGTGTCCTACCGTCAATTGACCCTCTTTTACAACAGGCTTTTCTACGATCGCTCCTACGGACAATATTGCCGAATTGGGCGTATTGATAATGGATGTGAAATCGGTGATACCGAACATTCCCAAATTAGAAATCGTGAAAGTACTTCCTTCCATTTCATTCATTTTGAGCTTTTTATCACGTGCTTTTCCAGCAAGCTCCTTTACTTCTCCGTTGATCTGCTGTAATGATTTCTCATTGGCAAACTGCACTACGGGTACTACCAATCCATCTGGTACTGCAACAGCAACACCAATATGAACATGATGATTAAGACGCATTTTATCGTCAAACCACTGAGAGTTTACCTGTGGGTATTGTTTTAAAGCAATCGCAACCGCTTTTATAATCATATCATTATAAGACACTTTCGTATTAGGCTGCTGATTGAACTGCCCGCGAAAAGACATCATATTCTCCATATTGAACTCTACGTTCAGATAGTAATGGGGAGCACTAAATTTCGAATTGGAAAGACTACGCGCAATTGCTTTGCGCATTTGGGAGTTCTCTATTTCTTCAAAACTTTCTTCTCCTGTCGCCACAAATTGCGGAACAGCCATTCCTGAAGCAGCAGTGACAGCAATTGGAATGAAGTTTTCGACATCACTTTTTACAATGCGTCCGTTTTCACCACTACCCGTTACTTGCGCCAAGTTGATTCCTTTCTCTTCAGCAATTTTCTTAGCCAACGGAGACACAAAAACACGTCCCGTTGTGCTTGACGTCGAAGAGGACGTTGACGACGAAGATCCACTAGGAGCTTCTTTTGGTGTTTCTTTAGGAGCTGGAGCTTCTTCCTTTTTAGCCGCTACTTTAGGAGCGTCGGCTGTGCTTTTATAATTGGCGGCAATGCCACTCACATCTGTTCCCGCAGGACCTATAATGGCCAGTAAAGCATCGACATTGGCAGTTCCGCCTTCTGGGATGCCTATATATAAAAGTACTCCAGATTGGAAAGACTCAAATTCCATAGTTGCCTTATCGGTTTCGATTTCAGCAAGGATATCACCTTCTACAATTTCATCACCTATCTGTTTTAGCCAAGAAGCCACTGTCCCTTCCTCCATGGTATCTGAAAGCCTAGGCATTGTCACCACAGTGACACCTGCAGGCAATTCAGATGTTTTTTCAGTTTCAGCTGCTGTTTCGGTCGTCTCTGCAACTACATCATCAGCTTCTACAGCTGAAACTTCTGATTCTTTTTCTTCTTTCGCAGAAGCGTCACCATTCAACAATCCTGAAATATCCTCTCCTTCTTCACCGATAATTGCGAGTAAGGTGTCCACCATAGCAGTCTCTCCTTCTTGAATTCCGATATGAAGCAAGACACCCTCGTTAAAAGATTCGAACTCCATGGTCGCTTTATCCGTTTCTATTTCTGCGAGAATATCCCCTTCAGAAATAACATCACCTACTTTCTTAAGCCAAGTAGCAACAGTTCCTTCTTCCATCGTGTCACTAAGACGCGGCATATTAATTACTTCTGCCATAGCTTACAATTTATGAGATAAAAATGGATAGTCCTCTTGATCATATACGATGTCGTACATAATATTCTTTTCTGGATATGGGCTTTCGTCAGCAAATTTCTCACATTCAGCGACGCGTTCTTTTACGCGTTTTGCTACATCTTTAATATATTCTTCCGTTGCATATCCTTTTTCTAATAGAATATCCTTCACCTGAGTGATTGGATCTATTTTTTGGTATTCTGCAACCTCGTCTTTAGTTCTATAGTGCTGCGCATCAGACATGGAATGTCCGCGGTAGCGATATGTTTTTAATTCTAAAAAAGTAGGGCCATCACCGCGACGTGCGCGATCGATAGCTTCGTCCATTGCCTCAGCAACGGCAACTGGATTCATGGCATCTACAGGTCCGCAAGGCATTTCATAACCAAGACCTAGTTTCCAGATATCTTCATGATTTGCTGTACGAGCTACCGACGTACCCATTGCATACCCATTGTTTTCCACACAGAAGACTACTGGAAGTTTCCAGAGCATTGCCATATTGAAGGTTTCATGTAATGATCCTTGGCGCGCTGCACCGTCTCCAAAGAAACAAAGTGTTACAGCTTCTCGCTTGTGATATTTATCTCCAAAAGCCATTCCTGCACCTAAAGGGATTTGCCCTCCAACGATTCCATGTCCGCCATAGAATCCTTTCTCTTTCGAGAAAATATGCATCGATCCACCAAGTCCCATTGAGGTACCTGTCGCTTTTCCAAACAATTCAGCCATTACGCGTCTAGGATCTACTCCCATACCAATAGGCTGAACATGATTACGATAAGCTGTGATCATTTTATCCTTACTCAAATCCATTGCGTGCAGAGAACCTGCAAGAATTGCTTCTTGTCCGTTATACAGGTGTAAAAAACCGCGAACTTTTTGTTGGATATATACCTGCGCTAGTTTGTCTTCAAACTTGCGCCAGAAAAGCATTTCCTCGTACCAATTAAGGTAAGTTTCTTTGGTGATCTTCTTCATTTAAATAAGCGTATAAATGCCGCTCATTTTTGAGCGAATAACAAAAATAACACTTTAGAAACATATCGGGAAATCGTTTGTACGAAAAATTGCGAAATCGAGATAGTTGTTTTGTTTTCCGCTTTCGCGAAATCAAAGAAAGAATCAAGATTATAGCGCCTGAAGCAAGACTTTAGGGAGCGTGAGAAGTGAATAAACAAAGACAGAATATGCTATGACGCAAGAATAAATCCTTAGAAATTAGGAATTAGGACTTAGGACTAAAGATACTTAGACGTAAACAACAGCGGCAACAAGTTTTCTAGGGAGTCGCTCTTCCATACCTCGCCACTTTCTCCCATAAAAAATAAAGGAATTGGAGATTTTTGACGTATTTCATACTCGGCGATAGCCTGGCGACAAGCTCCACATGGCGGAATAGGAGTCGTTGTTTCCTTTTCTTTGGCTCTTGCTGTAATGGCTATGCCCATTAATTTAACTCCAGGATACTTCGCTCCCGCATAATAAATTGCGGTACGCTCTGCACATAAACCAGAAGGATATGAAGCATTCTCTTGATTACTTCCAGGAACTACTACTCCATTGTCTAAAAGAATAGCGGCGCCTACCAAAAATTGCGAATAAGGAGCGTATGCCTTTTCTCGGGCTTCAATGGCAGCTTCCATCAACAAAAAAACCGCCTCTGGAAGGCTATCCATAGACGGATATACTTCCAAAAACGATTCAATCTTAATTTTTTTCATGCTGTGAGGTGTACTTCCTAGTACTCATCATATTCGTCTCCAAAATGGAATGTAATTCCAAAACGAAGTGTGTTTTCTAATGGATTCCTTACGGCTCCCGTTGAAAACAAATATGACAAGTCAATATCGATAGCATTGAATTCAAATCCCGCTCCTAAGGTCGCAAACTTACGCGCTCCTTTTAGATCGCTTTCATTAAAATATCCTGTACGTAATGAGAATGAATCGTTATAAACATACTCTACCCCTAAAGACCAAGTAAACTCTTTCAACTCTTCACTAAACCCATCAGGCGCATCTCCAAATGACTGAAAAATTCCTGAAAAGAAGCTCACGTCATTGTCTTGACCTGCAATAATTTCATTTGATATTCCATCATCATCTGCATCACCAATTTCTCTAATTGGAGGTGTAGGCACTAACAATTTGTTAAATTCTAATCCAACAAATACTCTGTTATAACTATCTAAGATAAAATCAAACCCCCCTCCTAATTTTAAATTAGTTGGTAAGAAGTTTTCTTGTCCGGCATCATCATATTTGAATTTAGGACCAATATTCGAAATATTAAATCCACCTCTCCAACGTCCGTCAAAGCTGTTGTATAATATCTCTTCAGATTGATAATATCCCGAGATGTCTACCGCAAAAGAACTAGCTGCCTTTGCATCTGGATCTACTGCTTGAATTTTTAAATCACTACGTAAATATCTACCCGATACTGCCATAGAAAATTGATCAGACAATTTCAAAGCATAGGTTGCGTCTAAAGTAAATTCGTTAGGACGCACATCTATACCTGGGTCACTGGGACCTGTCGTTGTGGTGATCGTTCCCAGTCCAAAATAACGAAGACTCATTCCAAAAGCTGAACGTTCATCTATTCGATTTGCATAGACCAGATTAGCAATTCCAATATCATTAACTAATTGTCTTAAATATGGAGAGTAGTTTACCCCAATATTATGTTTTTGATCTAAAAAGGCAAGCTTTGCAGGGTTCCATTGCACACCATATGCATCAGGACTTGTTGCTACCCCTTGTTCTCCCATTCCCGAAGCACGTGCATCTGCAGCGATAACTAAGAATGGAACACCTGTAGTAATTGTATTAAAATCATCTTGGGCTTTTGCTTGCTTTCCAAAAAGCATAAACGCACCCAAACATACTAGAAGTACTTTTTTCATAAAAATATCAAATTTTGGCAAATATAACCTTTTTAAATTTTTGCAATTAAAGAATAACAAGCTTTTCAAATTTTTCTACTTGCTTGTTAGTTAACGTGGATTTAACAGAAAGCTTGTATACATATACACCTTTTCCTATTGCTTGTCCAAAATCGTCCAATCCATCCCAAACGATATCTCTTGAAAGGAACCCTTCATTTGTTATCGTTTGATTTAACGTACGCACCACCTTACCACTCACCGTAAAAATTTGAACCTGAACATCTAAAGGTTCAAATGGGCGATTATGATTAAACCAAAATTCTGTATAATTCACAAACGGGTTAGGATAATTAAGCACATTATCAAGCTTTAATTCATCATCTCCAGCAACTACAAATTGTAATTCGGCGGTAGAGGAATTATTATAAACATCCCAAGCCTTAAAGGTTAGGGTGTGTAAACCTTTTTCTAGATCCCGTATTTTTCGCTTAGCGGTCCCTTTCATAAAGTTATCCACTTCAGTTTCATAAAAATCATTCATAACCAACGGATTGGTCTCATCACCATCGATAATAGCAACGATATCATGACCGATACCGCTCGCCGTACTGATCCCATTCTCATCTTCCAACTTGGCTAATATAAAAGGTGCATCGTTCGTGATTCCTCCATTGACAAAGCCTTCATCATTCATAAACAGACGAATCTTAGGACCTAAGTTGTCTATGGGAGCATTCTCATTCAATCCGCCTATGATCACATCGGTATTCACTCCGGTCTGATCTTCAGCCACGCCATCACGCTGGGCATAAAAACTAATACGGCCTTCTCCTATTGGAATGGAGGTATCCCTTGGCATCACAAACTCCACTTCAAAATTTCCATTGGTTACCGAGGCTTGTCCCCTGTACAGTATATTTCCTAAGGTTTGAAAGTCTAAGATTAGCAAATTCCCATTATTATCGGTTACGCCATCATTACCCAAAGTGCTTCGATCTATCTTTTTATCATATAAAGTCACAGAAACCTTCCCATTATAATTGGAAATAATTTGACCATTAGGAGAAGCAACTATTCCTTTTAACTTCACGCGGCCTAAAGCCTCAAGAGTGGGCAAAACACCTCCAACAGGCACATCGTTTACTTCCGTCAATCGAATGTCTTGTTTAGGGAAAGCTAATTTCATCGCTGGATCACCTAAGAAGAAAATGACTCGGCGCAGGGCATCAGAACCTATCTCATTTTTTGAAATTCTCAAATTCTCAGCTACACTAGAAATAACATTGGTTCCAAAAGAAAAGACTTCCGCAGCCACCACATCGTTAAATTCAACCCCTAACGATACACTTATTTCGCGTGTGGTTGTAATCATTGCTACAGCGCCACCATCCGGATTCCAGATAAACTGTTCGCCTCCAGTTTCTCTCAAAGGATTATCAAATTTGGTAAATTCACAAGTAACCGTAATCACTAATGGGAGTCGACTCCCATTATCGAATTTCTTCACCTCATCTTGGGTAACAATCACTTCACTTGCCAACAAATCTTCGCCGCCATGCCCCAAATAAGTAACCACTAGGGACCCTACTTCGATAGCGTTGGCAATCGCATCATTTACTTGTGGATATCGATCTCCCCCTGCAGAAGACTGTTGCTCAAAAGAATCACTATGGATTTTAATCACATTGACAAAAGGCTTTTCTAAACCAATCAAATCCCCAAGGTTATCTAAGTTTCCTTCCAAGGCATTAAACTCAAAGACCTCATCTACATCATCTGAGATCAGCACAAAATTATTCCGCCAGCGACCAAAGGTTTCTGGCTTATCATAGTTGATAATCTTATTCACGATAACTTTTGCCCTCGCTTTTGAGTCGGCAACAATTCTTCCAACAGCAATATCTAATTTATCACCTCTTCCGTCCTGAGTCACATTATCAAGATGAGGTGTTTGTGATGCAGATTGCATATACCCTTCGTTAGGATCCAAACAACCAAAGAAATCATCGGACACAAAAGAACGTATCAAATCAAAACTTTGCCATGCTTGAAAACTCGGGACATAATTGGTATTACGGGGAATCCTATCCTTATAGTCTACGGAGGCATCTCCAAATAAACAAAGGTATTTCAATCGCCTCGCGTCTGAAGACGCATTTTCATAGACGTAGCGCACAAAATTCCGAATAGCACCTATATCTTGTTTTCCACCTCCGAACTCTTCATAAATCTGAGATAGGCGTACGGTTTTCACATTCAAACCTCTAAAGCTTCTATTATGCTGCGCCAGACGTTCTGCTTCAGAAAGGAGTTCATCACCAGTGATCATTAAGTAGTCGACATCCTTGAAATTACCATTCTCATCATTGAAAATGGTACCCTTAAGGTTTTGATTAGGAACGAGTGTTTGTCGACTTTCACGCAATGGGTTCAAGAAATTTGTTTTATGAACCGCGACAAATTTCCGAGCAAAGCCTTGGAGCGATCTAAATCTCAATTCGCTCTGGCTGTCTACATTCTCTATGATCCCTATCGCTGTAGGATCAGTAACCTCCCAGATCTCTGAGTAATTAGCAGCATCAGACAGGACATATTCCGCTACGCCAGCACCGGTGACTGTATTGTTTTTTTGGAAATTAAGGGACCCACCTGTACCTGCAAGATTGCGAGGCACTGTCAAACTAATAAAATCTAAAAATCCCTGACTCCCTGGATTACCTGCATTATTATAGGTCAAAGTTACACTTACGTCTGCTGCAGACAACGGTATATCAACGAGCAACGATCCATCTCTTGCAAACGTTCCTGCATTTACTGGTCCTATTGCAATTCCTCCCACAGAAGCCCCGTTGACAACTACATCGAAAGATGTACTAGATTCTGATATAGCTGCTGCTACTACCCGCAAAGTTGCGGGTGCATTTGTTGGATTTGGGAAGTTGAAATCAAAAGATTGCTCCGATTCAAAACTAAAACGTTCTCCAAACCATCTGCGGCCTACCTGTACGAGTGTCACTTCATCCTCTTCATGAAATTGCAGGTCGTCAAAGGTAGTAATAGTTTGTGTTATAACACCTGGTGGCTGTGCCATAGGCAGCACTCGTTTTCCCGGACCACTGCTCACTGTAATATAATAATAGGAGCGATCTGCATAGGGGTTGACATGGGTATCCATTTCTGGAATATACCCTCGGGTGCTCTCCCCATAAAAAAGGATGTAATCATTTCCATTAAAGCTACCGTCTTCTTCGCCTACCACTTTAATTGCCAGTTCACCAAGATCAAACTCTGTATTTGCACTATTCAAAAAAGGAAGTGGCGCTCCGCCATATCCGTAGACTTTAATTTGCCTAGGATCGATATTGGACGTTGACATCCCGATACTTTGCAGAAAGTTCCTAGTAATTCGATGAACTCCAGTTTCTTCTACAAAAAACTTGTAAACACTTCCTTCAGACAAAACAGAGTTTGTAATGGGTAAACGATTTTGGATGGGTGCCGCTTTCGCGAAAGCGTACTTCACATCAAACCCTTCTACACGACGAATCTGACCATTCACCTTTACAAAAGGATTGAGCGTAATCATCGAATATTGTTGATTGCGCGCCTTTTTCGATGTGAACTCGAGTTTGATTTTACTCGGAATCTCAATATTAGTAAGCGTAGACAACAAATGTTGCGGCACTGAAGTATAGGTGACTTTTGAAATCGAAGCAGACCTTTCTTGCACAAGGCTACTTTCTTTCCATTGGGTTGAAAATAGCCAACCTTCAGTTTCTGAATAGGAAAAATGCAGCGGATCTAAGGTCTCAGTCGCCGTTGTATTTTTGGTATTTTGGTCTTCCCATTGAACGGTAATGTGCTGTTGCTGGGCAAAAACACTGAAACAGCTGCAAAGTAGGATTAGTATCGTAGTAATTCTCATCTTCTGGATTAACGGCTAAGCGTCATAATTAGTATGATGCATGGGCAAAAACTAACATTTTTTTGCTCTTACAATAATAAAGAATAATAAGTGACGTTACTAATGAGTCATTGAGAACCTAAACCTAATAATGCGGGCTTTAGCATGTGCGATAAAATAATATTGTTATTTTATCGTTATTTGTTATATTGCAATCCCAAACCTGCCTAAGAAACTGAACCATGAACAAACAAACTGCATTAAGAATGCTCGGCATTGCCTGCCTTTCCCTACTTGTGGCGAGCTGTAGTAAATCCACTAATTACAAAGACAATTCCCGTGCAACTGGATGGAAAGTGAATGGTAAAGAAGGGGGGCCTCGTGGCGTTGCCGATTACCAAGAACAGGAGACAGGACCAGGTTTAGTTTTCATAGAAGGCGGTACTTTTACCATGGGTAAAGTGCAAGATGACGTAATGCATGATTGGAATAATACTCCAAATCAGCAACACGTTCAGTCTTTTTATATGGACGAAACAGAAGTTACCAACTTCATGTATACAGAATACCTTGATTGGTTAAAAGGTGTTTTCCCTCCAGAAGATGACAATTACAAAAACATTTATAAAGGAGCACTTCCTGATACGCTCGTTTGGAGAAACCGTCTTGGTTTCAATGAAACGATGACAGAAAACTATTTACGTCACCCAGCCTATGCTCACTATCCAGTTGTTGGTGTGAATTGGTTGCAAGCTGTTGAATTTTCAAACTGGCGCTCCAATCGTGTGAATGAGTTTATCTTAGAACGCGAAGGATTTACAGCACGTGGTGCTCGTTTTGATGTAGATGCTAGTTCTACCTTTGACACCGAAGCCTATATTACTTCGCCTACAATGGCTTATGGTGGAAGTGATAGTCTTGCTCGTGGCGGAAAATCTTCAGAGCAAAGAATGAAACGTAATGACAGTACAGATATTTTTGTACAACGCAAAGACGGTATCCTATTACCTAAATACAGACTTCCTACTGAAGCAGAATGGGAATATGCTGCTCTTGGTCTTACTGAATTAAGAAGTTATAATGTATACAGAGGACGTAAGAAGTATCCTTGGGATGGTTCTTATACTCGTTCTTCAAATAGAAAAACACGTGGTGATCATTTAGCCAACTTCAAACAAGGAGATGGAGATTATGGTGGAATCGCTGGTTGGTCTGATGATAACGCAGATATTACTGCAGAAGTACAATCGTACCCTGCTAACGATTATGGCCTTTATGACATGGCTGGAAACGTTTCGGAGTGGGTTGCTGATGTCTATCGCCCTATCGTCGATGATGAATTCAATGATTTCAACTACTACCGCGGTAACCAATACACCAAAAACGCTATCGGCGAAGATGGAAAAGTAAAAATAGTCACTGTAGATTCTATCGTTTATGATACACTTGCAAACGGAAGCCTTATTGCGCGTAACTTACCTGGAGAAATTCTTCAAGTACCTGTTGATGAAAACGAAACTTATTTAAGAACTCAATTCTCTACAAGTGACAACCGTAACTTTAGAGATGGAGATCGTCGTTCTTCAAGGTATTTTGAATCCCTTGACGATGAAGGAGAAACAAACTCAAAACGCATGTATGATGCGCCTCAACACAGTGTAACTATTGATAGTACTTCTGGAAAATTAGATCGTCAATATGATGAGTCTGATAATAGAACAACCTTAGTAAACGATGAAGTTCGTGTATATAAAGGAGGTTCTTGGAGAGATAGAGCTTACTGGTTAGACCCTGCGCAACGTCGTTTCTTACCACAAGGAATGGCAACAGATGACATTGGATTTAGAAATGCTATGTCTCGCGTTGGTTCAAAAGCGAAAAACGGAAAACGTCCAAACTAATCTCGGACAACACCTTAAAAAAAAGCCCTCCTATAGGGCTTTTTTTATACCTTTATTTTCATGAATATTATAAACATCCACGCGCTATTCTTAAAGAGTACTGGAGTATGTACTGATACACGCCAACTCAAACAAGGGCATTTATACATTGCTTTGAAAGGAGATAATTTTAATGGAAATGCTTTCGCGAAAGCGGCCTTAGACAAAGGAGCTTCCGCGGCTATCATTGACGAAACAAGCTACCTTACTGAAGGATGTACATTGGTGGACAATGGCTTACAAACCCTTCAGGCTCTGGCACAATACCACCGTAAATACTTAGATATCCCTATCATTGGACTTACGGGGAGTAATGGAAAAACGACCACAAAAGAATTGATCCATGCCGTACTCTCAGAAAAATATACCGCAGTAGCCACCGCAGGCAATCTAAACAATCATATCGGTGTTCCTCTTACCCTGCTCTCCATGACACAAAACACGGAAATAGGCATTGTTGAAATGGGAGCAAATCATCAAGGCGAAATTGCCGTACTCTGTGAGATTGCACGACCGAATTTTGGATATATCACAAATTTTGGCAAAGCACATTTGGAAGGTTTTGGAGGGGAAGAAGGCGTCATTAAGGGAAAAAGTGAACTCTATGCTTTTTTAAGAAAAACAAAAGGCCTTGCCTTTGCAAACATAGAAGACCCTATTCAATTGCGATTGACCGAAGACTTGCATCGCGTAACCTTTGGACCCATCGGCGCCCAAATATCTGTAGGAATGACAAGCGCAAATCCTTGGGTGTGCCTTAGACTCGAAGACACCCCTATTACCAGCCAACTTATCGGACAATACAATGCCACTAATATTGCGGCAGCATTAGCCATGGGAGTCCATTTTGAGCTTCCTAGCGCAGCAATAAAGAATGGCATTGAACACTATATCCCAGCAAACAATCGGTCTCAAATTATTTCTAAAAAAGGACATACCATTATTCTTGACGCCTACAATGCCAACCCTACAAGTATGGAAGCCGCGCTAAAAAACCTAAGCATCCAAACTGCAGCGCACAAGATTGCCTTTTTAGGTGATATGTACGAGATAGGTCCAACCACTGTGGCAGAACATAAGCATATTGCTGCGCTTGCAGTCTCCCTAGGTATTGATGAAGTGCATGTTGTAGGACAGCATTTTTTTGATAATGTCATCTTAGAAAAAAACGTAAAAAGCTATGCCTCTTTTGAAGATTTTCAAGAAAATTTTCAAGGATCCAACAAAGAGCAAAGCACAATGCTGATAAAAGGATCCCGTGGAATGGCCATGGAGCGCGTGTTGGATCTTTTCTAATTTATAGGTCACCCACAAAAAAAGCGAAGATCAGCATTGTTGATCTTCGCTTTTTTTGTGGATAATATTGCCATACGTCTTTTTGCATTTACTGTGAATGAGCGGCAAAACCATATAGCAACAATCATAGTGAATCAGCTACTCAACGATACTTAACATCTCTTTAATATGCGCCTTAAACCCACTAAGTGTGTTTGTTAATACTTTCATTTGATCCGTTGCCTCTAGCCAGTCTTTTTGCTCAATTGCCTCTCGTACGCCTGGCAAAGTTTTAACTCCGTAACCTGTATAAAACCCAGGGGCATAAATTTGATGTTTATACCAAGGCCGTCTAGGCAGTCCTATCTCATTAGATAATGCACGCTCTGACGACAATAACTTTTCATTTAACTTGATGACTTTACCCTGATCAAGCGTACTTAAATCCTTAGCGGCAAAAGCGGTAATTACTTCATTTAAGGCTACCAACTCATTCTGAAGCGGCGTAAAATCCAAGAAAGGAATTAATTCTTTTTTTACAGGTTTCACAAATACTTTCTTAGGATCTGCGGAGAGTTCGAAAACATTTTTCTCCACCATTGTATTGTGTTTATCAACGGCCGTCCGCATATCATTGGTCAGTTTGATTAATTCTGACATATATCCCGAAATTGTGCTGTTCCATTGTTGGAATTCAAAAGGCAACACATCCGAATTAGTCAATCGAAGTACAATTCTTCCTGCTGTTTTTGCTAGCGCAATGCCATACTCGAAATCCGGATCTTTGAATCGCTTATAATGTGGATACGTATCATAAATAGTGTGATATTCTCCTCCTTGGTTTTCGCCACCATATCCTAAATTCAATGCGGCAATACCTGCATGTTGAATAAAAGGAGTATAATCAGAACCCGATCCTAGGGCAGATAAACCAGGGTTCCCATCACCCCCGTATAACAAATCAACGGCATTTCTTCGCTCCCTGACCGAAACTCCAGTTTGAGGATCCACAACATCATCAGATACTTCCATAACCATGGCCTGCAACGTATGTGAACCTCCTGAATATAAAAAGCCTCTTCCATTAGAATCTGTATTTATATACGCAACAACTTTCTTTTGAAGTTCTTCTTTGTGATCTTCTACCCACTCAGTGGATCCAATCAAACCAGGCTCTTCGGCATCCCATGCACAATAAACCAAAGTTCTTTTCGGTTTATAACCAGCCTTTACTAGTTCACCTATGGCACGCGCCTCTTCAAGCAGCGCGACCAGCCCGCTTACAGGATCATTGGCTCCATGTACCCAAGCATCATGATGATTCCCTCTCATTACCCATTGATCAGGGAAAACATCCCCATTCATTGTAGCAATGACGTTAAGTGCTGGCTTAAGTTGCCAGTCAAACTCAAGTTTCAAATGAACTTTCGCTGGCCCTGGACCTATATGGTAAGTGATTGGTAAAGCACCTCTCCATGAATTAGGGGCAACAGGCCCACTAAGAGCTTCTAGCAGTGGAAGTGCATCCTGATACGATATTGGTAATACTGGAATTTTAGTAATCGTCGGAGCATCTTTTCGATCAAGACGCTTTGCGTTTTTTGTAGCTCCGTAGCCAGGAGTAAGCACATCTCCTGGATAAAGAGGCATATCCATTACAGATCCGCGTTGTACGCCTGTTTCGTTTTTAAACGCGCCATCGGGATACGTGTCTCCTTTTGAATAACCATCATCCATTGGGTCAGAATAAATTATACACCCTATGGCTCCTTTCTCAGCCGCCAATTTTGGTTTAATCCCCCGCCACGACCCATAATACTTGGCAATAACAATTTTACCTCTAACATCAATCCCTAGTTTCTCGAGCTCCTCATAATCAGCAGGGATGCCATAGTTTACAAATACTAATTCTGCTGCTACATCACCATCCGTTGAAAAGGCATTATAACTGGGCAATAGTTCATCTGTCTGCTGTGTATATTTATCCTCATCAATGGGTTTGGCTGAAAGTTTTGCTTTATAGGTTACAGGCTCAGTGAGTTCAAGCAACCTAATTTTTGGATAAGGAAACAATACATGATAGGTTTCAATTTTAGCATCAAATCCCCAAGATTTGAACTTCTCAACCAACCATTCCGCATTTTGACGACCATATTCCGTTCCTACATAATGAGGTCTAGCCGATAGTCGCTGCATCCATTCATCTAAATTTTTGGGAGAAAGTTGAGCATCAAATGCCTCTTCCAACTTATTTTGACTTTCAACATTCGCTTCTTTAAAGCCAATAATGCTGTTTTGCGCAAATGATTTAATTGAGAACATACATGCGAATACTGCGATACAAATTCTAATCATAATTCTATTGGTTAGATATTGAAGATACTAATTTCCTTATGACTCTAATTATTAATGGTATAAAATCATATTTTGAGGATTCCTATTTCTGAGCACATCTTCTATGAATTACACAAAAATCATAAAGAACAACTGTATCCACATAAAAATACTCTTAGGCACTGTATTTAGGAGGCAAAAGAAAACCATTTCACCTTGACGAAGCTTTAAAAGACACCATTAAAATAAAAAAACCCCCAGTATCTACTGGGGGTTTTTTTATTTTAATGGTGGGTAATACTGGATTCGAACCAGCGACCTCTGCAATGTCAATGCAACGCTCTAAACCAACTGAGCTAATCACCCTTTCTGTTGTCAAAGATAAAAATATACCAAGGAAAACTGACATTTTTAGGAGAAGCTTTCGCAATAATTTTTTAATTGATTTTCACAAACATCTACATAGAGTAAGAAAAGGTTTGTAAAATTTGTCGCTTCATACAATGACAGGCATCAAGTCAAAGATCTCCTAAGGATTAAAAAATCTGCACTAGCAAAAAAGGAATCTAAGAGCTAATTTTAAGACAGATTAGATGTGGAGATACCACCTATGGAAAAGGAAGATTTCATTGCCTTTGATTAAGGCATAAAAAGCATCCCCTACCGGTATTTCAAATCATCGAGCAACTTTTGTAAGATTGCTTAAAAAGAATTCATCCAATACTATGCAAAACCTAAATAGGTTAGAAGGAAGCTCTAGCAGCACAGGAGAATGTATACTTAAACCTTTCCCTCAAAGATGCTTCTCAGTAGTATGAAAAAGAAATAGATTGGAAGGATGAGAGCTATGGGTCATTTAAGTTATGCACGCAATCGTTTGCGTACATTGCCTTTTCAAATTGTAAAAAACAAATCCATTAAAATTCCATATTTTCGTAACACAACAAAATTAATTAAAGACCTATGGGACTCATTACATTTATTGGATTTACATTGCTTGTGGCGGTATTTGCCTGGTGGAAAACAAGAGGCACTGATGAAAAGTCGGCAGACGGATACTACCTAGGCGGACGTAGTCTTGGAGCGATCACCATTGCAGGTTCTTTGTTGCTTACCAACCTCTCGGCAGAGCAAATTGTAGGCCTCAACGGTCAAGCCTTTTCAGAAGGCATCCTTGTAATGGCATGGGAAACACTTGCAGCTATTGCTATGGTCATTACTGCTGTATTCCTTTTACCTAAGTATATGCATGTGGGCATTACCACAATTCCAGAGTTTATTGCAAAACGTTTTGATGATAATACGAAAGCCATTCTCTCCATATTATTTTTAATTGCCTTTGGTATCGTATTACTACCTACCATTTTATATGCAGGATCCAAAGCCTTTATAACGATGTTTGAGCTCCCAGAAATGTTGGGCACCTCTGAGACCGCAACCTACTGGATTTGTGTTTGGAGTATTGGTACTATTGGTATTATATATGCCATATATGGCGGCCTGAAAGCGGTTGCTGTTTCAGATTTAGTAAATGCGATTGGTCTTTTAATTGGCGGATTGATGATTCCATTTTTCGGACTGTCTCTTATTGGAGATGGCAGTGTTATGGATGGATTGAGTACGCTTTGGACAGAAAATCAAGATAAATTTGAAGTCATTGGCGGACCTACCTCCTCCATTCCTGCAGGCGGGATGATCTTCACAGGAATGATGATTGCACAAATGTATTATTGGGGTACCAACCAAGCGATCTTGCAACGTGTGTTTGGAGCCAAAAGTTTAAAGGAAGGACAGAAAGGATTGATGTTAGCGGCCTTCGTTAAGTTTTTGATCCCCGTCATTGTAGTATTACCGGGTATTATCGCTTGGCACATATTTGGAGCTGAATTAACTGACGCAGATGCTGCCTATCCAGAACTCGTTCGTAGAGTATTGCCTGCTGGCCTTTTAGGATTCTTTGCAGCAGTATTATTTGGTGCTGTTTTGAGTTCATTCAACAGTTTATTAAACAGTAGTGCGACCTTATTTGGGTTTGACTTATTTAAGAAATTTTTCAAGAAAGATGCAACGGAGCATCAAACAGTACGTGCTGGAAAACTATTTGGTTTGGGCCTTGCGGTCGTCTCCATGAGTATCGCTCCATTCATAAGAAATGCACCCAATGGTTTATTTGATTATATCCAACAGGCACTAGGAAGTTTAAGTGTTCCTATTCTTGCCGTTGTATTGATTGGTATTCTTACTAAGAAAGTACCTGCTATCGGCGCTAAAATCGCTTTAATAGGTGGTGTATTGATGTATTTAGTGGGGCTCTTTGTAATTAAACCAAATTTTATCAAAACGGCGCTTGATGAGGCAGCAGCAGCGGGCATAACAGATACCGTCCAACTAGACCTTATTGCATCGCAGGCATATCCGCATTTCTTATATGTAATGGCTTTCTTATTTGCACTTAACGTTGTGATCATGCTGGTTATCGGGCTTATCAAACCAAAAACCGAAACATATGTTCCAACGGCAACTACTGCGATCGATGTTACCCCATGGAAATATGCATGGATTGTAGGTGTCTTGATTGTATTGCTGGTCTTAAGCACCTATCTAATCTTTTAAATTTTAAGTGGTTGATGACCGCTTTCGCGAAAGCGTAAACGCATACATACATGAAAATAGTAGTCACAGGAGGATTAGGTTTCATTGGATCACATACGGTCGTGGAACTGCAGCACAGAGGACATGAAGTTGTTATTATAGACAATTGCTCCAATTCTTCTCGTGACGTCTTAGAAGGGATTACATCCATTACTGGAGTACGTCCATTGTTTGAAGAATTTGACTTGCGTGAAAAGTCGAGGGTTCAGGATTTCTTTGCCCGTCACAGCGATATTTCGGGACTGATCCACTTTGCAGCCTCAAAGGCCGTGGGCGAGAGCGTCAAAGAACCGCTGCTTTATTACGAAAACAATATTGGCACCCTTATCTATATTCTTCAAGAGCTACAGAAAAAAGGCGAAGCAAATTTTATATTTAGTTCTTCCTGTACCGTTTATGGTCAAGCAGATGAGTTACCTATCACAGAAAATGCCCCTGTCAAACCAGCCGAATCCCCTTATGGGAACACGAAACAGATTGGCGAAGAAATCATTAGAGATACCTGCAAGATTGCGCCTCAACTGAAGGCGATCGCTTTGCGTTATTTCAATCCTATTGGAGCGCATCCTTCTACTAAAATTGGAGAGCTTCCACTCGGAGTTCCTCAAAACTTAGTGCCCTATATTACACAAACCGCTTTAGGGATTCGGAAGGAACTTTCTGTTTTTGGAGACACCTACCCTACCACAGATGGCACTGCAGTGCGTGATTACATACATGTAGTTGACCTAGCAAAAGCACATGTAATTGCAGTCGAACGTCTATTACAAAATAAAAACAAGACAAATTATGAAGTCTTTAATGTAGGAACAGGTACTGGCAGTTCTGTACTTGAAGTCATACAGTCTTTTGAAAAAGTTGCCAAAACCCAACTCAACTATAAAATCGTCGACAAGCGAGAAGGGGATATAACAGCGGCCTACGCCGATACTGAGAAGGCGAATAACGAACTAGGCTGGACTGCCCAATACACCCTTGATGACGCACTTGCCTCTGCCTGGAGGTGGGAACAGAAAGTTCGAAAAGACTAACTTCATTTTATGTACACGATACAGACAGATTCCTTGGGCGCTTATAACGAGGTGATTATTAAAGACACTATCTCTGGAATTTACATGAGTTGCATCCCCGCCTTGGGGGGACAATTGAATGTATTAAAACTAAAAAAAAAAGGGAAGCTACATTCCCTGCTATACAGCTCAGAAACCATAGAACAATGCAACGAACGCTCCTTTACCTATGCTTCTGGAGCTCATCTTTTTCCGTTTCCAAACCGATTAGCCAATAGCACCTATTCATTGGATGGAAAAAGCCATCATCTCAAAACACGACGACAAACAGCATATGGACATGGGCTCCACGGATACCTTCTTGACACCCCTTTTACCGTCACGGCACAAACGGTTACCGAAAATCATGCTCTCATTGAGTTAGCATACAAACAGACAACTCCTCTAGATGGATATCCATTTTTATTTACGTTTACCTTGACTTATACCTTATCCAGTAGTGGGTTGAAAATTCAAACCAAAGTCACAAATAACGGAGCAACGGTGCTTCCTTTTGGCTTAGGCTCTCACCCATATATTTGCACAGGAACCCCTGTAAATAAAATGTTTTTAAAAAAAGAGGCAACTGTCCTGTTGGAAGTTGATGCTGAATTATTACCCACAGGTAAACAGTTGCGCTGTCAAAAATTTACAGATCTAACACCTATTGAGAATACAGCCTTTGACAACGGCTATGTCTTCACAGAAAGATCAGAAAGAGCGATTACAGTCGTGTATGACCCCGTAAAAGATTTAGAGATTCAAGTCTGGCAGGAGAATCATGATGATGCCTATAGCTATGTTCAATTATACATTCCAGAGCATCGTGAATGTATTGCCGTTGAACCTATGACGTGTCCACCCAATGCATTGAATACCAAGGAAAGTCTCATCTATCTAGATCCAGATTCAGTGTATCAAGTTGCTTTTGGTATTTCGCTCAAATAACAATATTATACTATATACCCCAGTAGCATTCCAATGGCCATCAATATCATAATGGCATTTTCAATAAACGTTGCCTCCGTCATTGGAAGTTTTAAAACGGTTCCTAAACAGGCACACTGTATTGTCTTTTTATTCAATAATGTACGAACCACCCCTATAGTAGTAATTCCTAAAATCACGATCGTAAGCATAAGTGCTATTGGAATTTCCAATCTCATAAGAAATAGTATTCCTAGTGCGGTTTCTATGGCGGGATATAGGCATCCATAGACCGGAACCGCCTTGGCTAGCGGATCATACATGGAAAAAGAAGCAGAAAACCCTTTCCAATCTAACCCCTTAAAAAAGCCAAAGACAATATAGAACAAGCCCATAAAATCAAGCATCACTTCTTTCCAATCCCAAGATTGGATATGAAGCAATACGCTAGCTCCTACAATATATCCGAAAATAACAAACAAAGGAAGTAGTTGTTTTCCTTTGGACACTCGCTCATCAAGCGCAGACATACCATGGTTTTCTGCCATGGTCTTAGTACTCTGCGCTGTCATTATATATTTCTCTGGTAAAGCTGATTTAAAACGTTCTAAAGAAATCGCTTCGTCCACTTCTACAATCGCCTCTTCATTTTCTAAATAAACAGCTGCCGAGCGAACTCCAGAAACCTCTTTCAATAGTTTTTCTACCTGCGCCCGACATCCGTTACAGGTCATGCCAGCAACGGAATATACTTACTTCTTATTCGTGGTCATGATCATCGTGGTCATGGCTCTCTTCATCGACAACAAGAACGGCCTCTTTCCAATCATATAGTGATAGTGAACTGTCCTTGTAATTAGCAACAAGCAACTGCCCATTGCGCATCAGAATATCCGTGGGCTTTGCAATGCCCTTCTTGATCTCTTGTTTCAAATTCCCTTCAGTGTCAAAAACGAGCACTCTGTTATTTTCAAAATCGGTTACAAACACAGACGCATCATCCACATACAAACCAGTGGCAGCGTTCATTTTTTGATCTTCACCAATTACATTCAAAAAATTTCCCTGACGGTCAAACACCTGTACCCGATTATTATAGGCATCGGCGACATATATTCTATCTTTTGTCAAATGGACATCCGTAGGATAGTAGAAATCCCCATGAGCATTTCCTTCTTGCCCAAAAGAAGTCCAATCTGAACCGTTTTCGGTCCACACAATGCGGTGATTGTAAAAATCGGCGATAGCAATAGCGCTTCCATCCACAGCAACTCCCGCTGGGGCATCCAAACTATCTCCTACCACTAATGACTTCAATTTGTCAGTATCCCGTATCATAATCTGATCATTACCATACTGAGGAATGAATAATTTTCCATTTTGAGCAGTGATATGCATGGGACGATCAAGAGAATCGATACGTTGTAGCACTTCTCCGCTATCGTTAATTTGTACCACCCTGTTATGATCACCATCACTCAACCAGATGCCTTCTGCATCTTGAGCAATTCCTATAGGATTAACCCCCTCCAACGCTACGGTTGTGGCCAATTGCCACTCCATGATTTTGGGCTCTTGCTTACAACTCACCATGATCATGACGAGTAGTATTATTGTATATATAAATTTCATAGTTTCTGTTGCTGACTTATTGTTCAATACGCACATATTTACAACATCCAGGTAAGTCCGCGTAACCGGCTTCAGATGTTTTATAGGCATTCGTATCATGTCCTGCCTCCGCCACTACTTTTTGAATAGCATCTATAGAAGTTTGTTGTTCATCAAAACGTACGTCTAATAGTTGAGAATCCTTATTCCAAGCAGCCTCTGTGATCCCTACAATACCAGAAGTAGCTTTCAAAATACGTGCCTCACACATTCCACATTTTCCTGCAACAGTTATGGCAGCTTCAGAAAGAATAGTTTCTCCTGTTATTT